>JBJOLT010000010.1:0-3155 GCA_046045415.1 Chloroflexota bacterium
GGGCGTTTGACAGGTGGGCGGCGCGCGGTATCCTATTCGGTCTGTGAGGTCGCGCCTTTCACCCTCTTCTCTTCCACAAGGAGCGGTTCATGCCGTCTGCCGCTGACTCGTCGACCCGCCCTGTGGAGAGCCTCCGCAAGGCGTACGCGCGGATCCCCGAGGTCCTCCAGGTCCCGAACCTGATCGAGCTGCAGCTCGAGTCGTTCGCCTGGTTCCTCGAGAAGGGGCTCCGCGAGCTCTTCGACGAGATCAGCCCGATCCGGGACTTCACCGGCAAGTCGATGGAGCTCCGGTTCCTCGACTACGGCTTCGGGGAGCCGAAGTACAGCGCCGAGGAGTGCCGGCTCAGCGACCACACGTACAGCAAGCCGCTCTACGTGAACGTGGAGCTCCAGTTCCTCGGCCCCGAGCGCCAGGGGGAGATCCTCGCCCAGAAGGTCTACATGGGCGACTTCCCGATGATGACCCAGCACGGGACGTTCATCATCAACGGCGCCGAGCGCGTCGTCGTCAGCCAGCTCGTCCGCTCGCCGGGCGTCTACTACACGATCGACCAGGAGGTCCTGAACCAGACCGGCCGCGAGATCTTCGGGGCGAAGGTGATCCCGAACCGCGGCGCCTGGCTCGAGTTCGAGTCCTCGAAGACGGACCAGCTCTACGTGAAGGTGGACCGGAAGCGGAAGATCCCGGCGACGGTCCTCCTCCGCGCGGTCGGCTACGAGACGGACGAGATGATCGCCCGCCTCTACGCGAACCTCGACGCCGACCAGGACCATCGCTACATCGACCGGACCCTCGAGAAGGACGGGACGAACACGCAGGGCGAGGCGCTCATCGAGGTCTACCGGAAGCTCCGCCCGGGCGACCCGCCGACCGGCGACAACGCCCGCTCGCTCGTCGAGAGCCTCTTCTTCAACTTCCGCCGCTACGACCTCGGCCGCGTCGGCCGGTACAAGTTCAACCGGAAGCTCGCCGAGACCGCCGGCCGGATGGGGCTCACGCTGCCCGACGAGAAGACCCGGACGATCACGCCCGAGGACGTCGCCGCGATCGTCGGCTACCTGATCGAGGCGAACCGCGGCCTCCACGGCAAGGACGACATCGACCATCTCGGGAACCGCCGGATCCGCGCGAACGGCGAGCTGATCCAGAACGCGTTCCGCATCGGCCTCCTCCGGATGGAGCGGGTCGTCCGCGAGCGGATGACGATCCAGGAGCTCGACAAGGCGACCCCGAACGCGCTCATCAACATCCGCCCCGTCGTCGCGGCGATGAAGGAGTTCTTCGGCGGGAGCCAGCTGAGCCAGTTCATGGATCAGACGAACCCGCTCGCCGAGCTCACGAGCAAGCGCCGCCTCTCCGCGCTCGGCCCCGGCGGCCTCTCGCGGGAGCGGGCCGGCTTCGACGTCCGCGACGTCCACCACAGCCACTACGGACGGATCTGCCCGATCGAGACGCCGGAAGGGCCGAACATCGGGCTCATCGGGTCGCTCGCGACGTACGGCCGGATCAACACGTACGGCTTCATCGAGACCCCCTACCGGAAGGTCCGCCGGACCGTCTCGTGGGACGACCCCTCGATCGGCGAGCTCGAGGCGGGGGCGGACGTCGTCGGCAAGGACGGCGCCCGGATCCTCGCCGCCGGCGAGCGGTTCAGCGCGGCGGCGATCGCCGAGCTGAAGCGGCGGAAGGAGACCGCCTTCCCGATCGCGCCGGTCGTCACGGACGACATCGAGTACCTCTCGGCCGACGACGAGGAGGAGCACTACGTCGCCCAGGCGAACGCCGCGCTCGTCGAGCACGACGGCCATCGCCACTTCGCGGGCGACCGCGTCCCGTCCCGCTACCGCGACTCCTTCCCCGAGGCGCGCCCCGGCCAGATCGAGTACATGGACGTCTCGCCGAAGCAGGTCGTCTCGGTCGCGACGGCGCTCATCCCGTTCCTCGAGCACGACGACGCGAACCGCGCGCTCATGGGCTCGAACATGCAGCGCCAGGCGGTCCCGCTCCTCGAGCCCGAGGCCCCGATCGTCGGGACCGGGATGGAGGCCCGCGCGGCCCGCGACTCCGGCCAGGTCGTCGTCGCCCGCCGCTCCGGCGTCGTGACGAGCGTGACCGCGGAGCGGATCAGCGTCGAGACCGACGACGGCCAGCTCGACCAGTACCCGCTCCTCAAGTTCGTCCGCTCCAACCAGGGGACGTGCATCAACCAGCGGCCGATCGTCGACGCCGGGACGCGGGTCGCGGCCGGCGAGGCGATCGCCGACTCGAGCTCGACCCAGGGCGGGGAGCTCGCGCTCGGCCAGAACGTCCTCGTGGCGTTCATGAGCTGGGAGGGCGGCAACTACGAGGACGCGATCGTCATCAGCGATCGCCTCGTCCGCGACGACCTCTTCACGTGCATCCACATCGAGAAGCACGAGATCGAGTCGCGGGACACCAAGCTCGGCCCCGAGGAGATCACCCGGGACATCCCGAACGTCGGCGAGGAGGCCCTCAAGGACCTCGACGAGGAGGGGATCGTCTACATCGGCGCCGAGGTCCGCCCCGGCGACATCCTCGTCGGCAAGATCACGCCCAAGGGCGAGACCGAGCTGACCGCCGAGGAGCGCCTCCTCCGCGCGATCTTCGGCGAGAAGGCCCGCGAGGTGAAGGATTCCTCCCTGCGCCTGCCCCACGGCGAGCGCGGCAAGGTGGTCGAGGTCCGCGAGTTCCGCCGCGAGTGGAACGACGACCTGCAGCCGGGCGTCAACCGCCTCGTGCGGGTGTCGGTCGCCCAGAAGCGCAAGGTCTCGGTCGGCGACAAGATGGCCGGCCGCCACGGCAACAAGGGCGTCATCGCCAAGGTCCTCCCCCTGGAGGACATGCCGTTCCTGCCGGACGGCAGCCCGGTCGACATCATCCTCAACCCGCTCGGCGTGCCGAGCCGGATGAACATCGGCCAGATCCTCGAGACGCACCTCGGGTGGGCGCTCTCCGCGATGGGCTACCGGGCCGCGACGCCGGTCTTCGACGGCGCGTCCGAGGAGCAGATCCGCGAGGCCCTGCGCGAGGCGAAGCTGCCCGAGGACGGCAAGATCCAGCTCCGCGACGGGCGCACGGGCGAGGCCTTCGACCGCGCGATCACCGTCGGCGAGATCTACATGCTCAAGCTC
>JBJOLT010000020.1:0-71114 GCA_046045415.1 Chloroflexota bacterium
GGAATACACCGAGGGGATGCAGTTCGACCGCGGGTACATCAGCCCGTACTTCGTGACGAACTCGGACCGCATGGAAGCGGTCCTCGAGAACCCCGCGATGCTCATCACGGACAAGAAGATCTCGAGCATCCAGGAGCTCCTCCCGGCGCTCGAGAAGGCGGTCGGCATCGGCAAGCCGCTCTTCATCGTCGCCGAGGACATCGACGGCGAGGCGCTCGCCACGCTCGTCGTGAACAAGCTCCGCGGCACGGTGAACGTCCTCGCGGTCAAGGCGCCGGGCTTCGGCGACCGCCGCAAGGAGATGCTCCGCGACATCGCGATCCTCACCGGCGGGACGGTCATCAGCGAGGAGATCGGGCGGAAGCTCGACTCGGTGACGGTCGAGGACCTCGGGTCCGCGCGGCGCGTCGTCTCGACGAAGGACGACACGACGATCGTCGACGGGAACGGGAAGGCCGACCAGATCAAGGCGCGGATGACGCAGATCAAGGCGCAGATCGAGGACACGACGTCCGACTACGACCGCGAGAAGCTCCAGGAGCGGCTCGCGAAGCTCTCGGGCGGCGTCGCGGTCATCAAGGTCGGCGCCGCGACCGAGGTCGAGCTCAAGGAGAAGAAGCACCGGATCGAGGACGCCCTCTCGACGACCCGCGCGGCCGTCGAGGAGGGGGTCGTCGCCGGCGGCGGGACGACGCTCCTCCAGGCCTCGCCGGTCCTCGACAAGCTGAAGCTCGACGGTGACCAGCAGGTCGGCGTCGACATCGTCCGCCGGGCGCTCGAGTACCCGGCCCGCCAGATCGCCGACAACGCCGGCGCTCGCGGCGAGGTCGTCGTCGACACCGTCCGGGGGATGAAGAAGGGCGAGGGGTTCGACGCGCTCAAGGGCGAGTACGGCGACCTCTTCGCGAAGGGGATCATCGACGCCGCGAAGGTGACCCGTTCCGCGCTCCAGAACGCCGCCTCGATCGCCGCGATGGTCCTGACGACGGAGACGCTCGTCACGGACATCCCGGAGAAGAAGGAGGCCGCGGGCGGCGGCCACGGCCACGGCGGCCCGGACATGGACTTCTAGTCCTCACGGACGCAACGGTCGGACGAGCCCGGGCCCGCGAGGGTCCGGGCTCGTTCCGTTCTATCCTCGACCCGATCCCGATGCGCGCACCCCGTCGCTCCCGCCCCACGGCCGTCGCCCTCCTCGCCGTCGCCGCGGCGCTCGTCGCCGGCTGCGCTTCGGCGGCGCCGCTCGACGACCCGCGGGCGGTGATCGAGGGGAGCGTCGCCGCCGTCGCCTCGGCCCGGAGCTACCGCTACGTCGCGACGCTCGACGGGTCGATCCCGCTCCCGCGGATCGGGCGCGCCGAGACGGCGCCGTTCGACCTCGAGGGGACGACGATCGAGGGCTCCGTGGACGTCGACGGGAGCGCCGCGACCGCGGTCGTGACGATCCCCGGCCTCGGCCCGGCGCTCGAGGCGGTCGTCGTCGGCGCGGAGCTGAGCGTCCGGGTCGCGCTCCTTGGCGGCGGCTACCGGCGGACGACGGTCGCCGGCAGCCCGTTCGAGCTCCTCGCCGATCCGGCCGCGGCGCTCAGGGTCCTCGACGAGCTCCTCGCGACGGGCCCGCCGCCGAGGCTCCGCGGCGTCGTCGACTGCGGCGACACCCGCTGCTACCGCGTCGAGCTGGAGGTGAGCGCCGGCTCCGTCCTCGACGCGGGCGGGCTCCTCGGCGGTCTCGTCGGCGGCGCGCTCGGCGGGCTCGGGGACCTCGGATCGGCCGGGGATCCGACCGGCCTCGGGTCGCTCGGCCTGACCGACGGGTCGCTCGGCCTGACCGACGGGTCGCTCGGCGGCGGCCTCCCGGTACCGCGCCCCGACCCGGCGGCCGGGGCCGGCGGGACCGTCGAGCTCCTCGTCCGCGTCGACGACCTCCTCCCGGTCTCGTTCACGGCCCGGCCCGCCGCACCCGACGTCCCGTCGCTGACGGTCGCCTTCGACGGGTGGGGCGAGCCGGTGACGGTGGAGCGGCCGCGATAGCCGGGCGGCGAGCCCGCCGCCCTACAATCCGTGGGTGACCCGGACCCCCCCAGACGACACCGTCGGCCACCTCGCCGAGCCCACCGCCACCGTCGCGGACGACGACCCGTTCGAGGCGGACGACGCGCCGCTCGACGTCGGCGCACGGCTCCCCGCCGAGCCGGCCTGGCTGGACGACGCGCCCGCAGACCCGGCGGACGACGACCCCGGCCCGACGAGGGAGGAGCTCGCAGCGGCACGCGATGCCGTCGCGGAGCGGATCCTCGCGCGGCTCAACCCGGAACAGGCCCGGGCCGTCGCCGCGACCGAGGGACCGGTCCTCATCCTCGCGGGTGCCGGGAGCGGGAAGACCCGCGTCCTCGCCCACCGGGTCGCCTACCTGATCGGTGCCCGCGGGGTCCGCCCGTGGCGGATCCTCGCCGTCACCTTCACGAACCGGGCGGCGGCGGAGCTTCGCGAGCGGATCGTCGGGCTCGTCGGCGAGGCCGGCCGCGAGGTCCAGGCGGGGACCTTCCACGCGATCTGCGCCCGGGTCCTCCGGCGCGACGGCGAGGCGATCGGGCTCGACCGGCGGTTCGTCATCTACGACACCGACGACCAGACCGCGCTGATGAAGCAGATCCTGAAGGCGGAGGATCTCCCGCTCACCGGCGAGTTCCGGCCGTCGTCGGTCCTCGGGGCGATCAGCCGGGCGAAGAACGAGCTCCTCGACGCCGCCTTCCTCTCCGAGCACGCGGTGAACCACCACGAGCGGGTGATCGCCCGCCTCGCCGCCCGCTACCAGGAGCGGCTCCGCGCCGCCGGCGCGCTCGACTTCGACGACCTCCTCCTCGAGGCGGTCCGGCTCTTCGAGGAGGCGCCGGCGGTCCTCGACCGCTACCAGGAGCGATGGCGCTACCTCCACGTCGACGAGTACCAGGACACGAACCGGGCGCAGTACCTCTGGGTGAACGCGCTCGCCGCCCGTCACGGGAACCTCTGCGTCGTCGGCGACGACGACCAGTCGATCTACAGCTGGCGTGGCGCCGACCTCCGGAACATCCTCGACTTCGAGCGGGACCACCCGGACGCGACCGTCGTGAAGCTCGAGCAGAACTACCGCTCCACCCAGGTGATCCTCGAGGCGGCGCACGCGGTCGTGTCGCGGAACGAGGGCCGGAAGGAGAAGAAGCTCTGGACCGAGAACCCGGTCGGCCGGCCGATCCAGCGCTTCGAGGCGTACGACGAGGACGAGGAGGCGGAGTGGATCGCCCGCCGGATCGAGGGGCTCGTCGGCGGCGCGGCCCCGCTCGCCGGACCGGGGGGGCGCCCGGCGCTCCGGGCGTCGGTCCTGACGCGTCGCGCGGACGAGACCGACGAGCCGGTCGCCGCGCGCCAGATCGCGGTGATGTACCGGATGAACGCGCAGAGCCGGGCGATCGAGGAGGCGTTCCTCCGCTACGGGATCCGCTACCGGCTGATCGGCGGGACCCGCTTCTACCAGCGGCGCGAGGTGAAGGACGCGCTCGCGTACCTCCGGATCCTCCGGAGCGACACGGACTCGGTGAGCTTCGAGCGGGTGATCAACGTCCCGGCCCGCTCGATCGGGGAGCGGACGATCGAGGAGCTCCGGTCGGCGGTCGCGATCGGGGCGCCGGACGGACTGACGTTCTGGGGCGCGCTCGAGGCGGCGGCCCGCGGCGAGGTGCCGACGATCTCCGGCCGGGCGCGCGGCGCGCTCGCCGACTTCGTCGCGCTCGTCCGGCGGCTCCGCTCGCGGCTCGGCGTCCTCCCGCTCCCCGAGCTCCTCGACGACGTCCTCGAGACGGCCGGCTACCGGGCGATGCTCGCGGACGGCTCGGAGGACGGGGAGGACCGGTGGGCGAACCTGCTCGAGCTCCGGTCCGTGACCACCCGCTACGACGACCTCTCGCCCGACGACGCGCTCGACCGGCTCCTCGAGGAGACGGCGCTCGTCGCCGACCAGGACGCCTACGAGGCCGACCACGACGCGGTGACGATGATCACGGTCCACGCGGCGAAGGGGCTCGAGTTCCGCGTCGTCTTCATCGCCGGGCTCGAGGAGGGCGTCTTCCCGCACAGCCGGGCGCTCGACGACGAACGCCAGCTCGGCGAGGAGCGCCGCCTCGCCTACGTCGGGATCACCCGCGCGATGGAGCGGCTCCACCTCAGCCACGCGTGGCGCCGTGCGACGTGGGGGAACGGCGGCGCGTCCGTCCCGTCGCGCTTCCTCCTCGAGATCCCGCAGGAGCTGATGGAGGGGCCGCGGCTCGGGCGCGAGGCGGGGATCGCCGACGAGGCGGGCCCGCTCGACGCCGACCCGGACCTCGACCTCGTCTTCGGGGCCCGCCGATCCACCCGCTTCGGGACGACGGTCCGGACGGGTGGCGGCGCATACCGTCAGGGGAGCGGCCGGCCGGGAGCGCCGCCCGCCGGCGAGGCGTTCCGGCCGACGCGGGATCTCGCCGCGAAGCGCGACGCGTACGACGCCGGGGCGCCCTCCGGCTCCCTCGCCCGGCCGGCGCCGGGCCCCGCCGCGAGGCCGCCTGCCGCTCCGCCGCCTGCTCCCGCCATCCCGCCGCGCCCGATCGTCCCCGGGGAGCGCCGCTTCCGGGACGGCGACCGCGTCCGGCACGCCCGCTTCGGCGACGGGATCGTCCTCACCTCGAAGCTGACGCGCGACGACGAGGAGGTGACGGTCGTCTTCCAGGACCCGGACGCCGGGCGGAAGACGATGCTCGCGAGCCTCGCGAACCTCGAGCTCCGCGGGTAGGGGGAGCGCCGGATGACCGTCCCGCCCGGGATCGCGGAGCGCCACGCCGGGCTCGTCGCCGCGATCGAGGAGGCGAACCGGCGCTACTACGTCGAGGACGCGCCGACGCTGACCGACGCGGAGTACGACGCGCTCATGCGGGAGCTCGTCGAGCTCGAGGAGGCGCACCCGGCGCTCCGGACGCCCGACTCGCCGACGCAGCGGGTCGGGGCGGCGCCGGCCGGGACCTTCTCCGAGGTCCGCCACTCCCGCCAGATGCTCTCGCTCTCGAACGCGTTCGGCGAGGAGGAGCTCCGCGCGTTCGACGGCCGCGTGCGGAAGGGGCTCGGCCTCGCGGCGGCGCCGGAGCCCGCTCCGTCGCTCGCCTACGTCGCCGAGTTGAAGATCGACGGACTCGCCGTCGCGCTCCGCTACGAGCGGGGCCGCCTCGTCCAGGGGGCGACCCGCGGCGACGGGACGACGGGCGAGGACGTGACCGCGAACCTCAGGACGATCGCCGCGATCCCGGGACGGCTCGGCGAGCCGGTCGACCTGGAGGTCCGCGGCGAGGTCTTCATGCCGAAGGCCGAGTTCGCGCGGATCAACGCCGAGCGCGAGGAGGCGGGCCTCCCGCTCTACGCGAACCCGCGGAACAGCGGCGCCGGGTCGCTCCGCCAGATCGATCCGGCCGTGACGGCGTCGCGCCGCCTCTCGTTCTGGGCGTACCAGCTCCTCGAGGAGGGGTTCGGCGGGGCGGCGGCCCAGTCCGCCGCGCTCGATCGGCTTGCGGCGCTCGGCTTCCCCGTGAACCCGGATCGCGCCGCGGGGCTCGACATCGACGGGGTCCTCGCCTTCGTCGAGCGGTGGCGGGACGCCCGCCACGCCCTCCCGTACGAGACCGACGGCGTCGTCGTCAAGGTGGACGGCTACGAGCTGCAGGAACGGCTCGGGCTCGTCGCCCGCGCGCCGCGCTGGGCGATCGCGTACAAGTTCCCGCCCGAGCAGGTGGAGACGGTCCTCGAGGAGATCGTCCCGTACGTCGGGCGCACCGGGACGCTCACCCCGGTCGCGCACCTCCGCCCCGTCAAGGTCGCGGGCTCGACCGTCGCCCGGGCGACGCTCCACAACACCGACGAGATCGCGCGGAAGGGGCTCCTCGTCGGCGATCACGTGATCCTCCAGAAGGCGGGCGACGTCATCCCCGAGGTCGTCCGCCCGCTCCCCGAGCGGCGGACCGGGGCGGAGCGCCCGTTCGAGATGCCCGCCGACTGCCCGGTCTGCGGCGCGCCGGTCGCCCGGGACGAGGGGGCCGTCCGCCACTACTGCACGAACGCCCGCTGCCCGGCCCGGGTCGCGCAGGAGTACGCGCACTTCGTCGGCCGCGCCGGGATGGACATCGAGGGCGCCGGGTGGGCCGTCCTCGAGCAGCTCCTCGGGCGCGGCCTCGTCCGGACCCGCGGCGACTTCTACCGGCTCACCGTCGAGCAGCTCGAGTCGCTCGAGCGCTTCGCACGGAAGAGCGCGGAGAACCTCCACGCGTCGATCGCGCGGGCGCGCCGGCGGCCGCTCGCCCGGATCCTCAACGCGCTCGGGATCCCGCAGGTCGGCGAGCAGACGGCGATCGACCTCGCGACGTGGCTCGCCGCGACGTGGCCGCCGGGCGACGACGAGTCGATGGCCGGGCCGGACGGGTGGACCGCGCGGGTCGCACGGGGGCTCCGACGGGTCGCGGTGGAGGAGCCGGAGGCGATCACTGCCGTCCCGGGGATCGGCGCGGTCGTCGCCGGGGCGATCTCCGCGTGGTTCGCGGATCCGGCGACGGGCGGGACGCTCGACGAGCTCGTCGCCGCGGGGGTCGAGGCGGAACGGCCGCGGGTCGTCGCGGCGGCGGGGCCGGCGGGAGCCACGGGTCCCCTCGCGGGGAAGACGCTCGTCGTGACGGGCACGCTCGCGGGGTTCGACCGGCGCGAGGCCGAGGAGGCGATCCGGGCGGCCGGGGGGCGTGCCGCCGGATCCGTCTCCGCGAAGACGGACTACGTCGTCGCCGGCGAGGGCGCAGGCTCGAAGCTCGCGAAGGCGCAGGAGCTCGGCGTCGCGGTCCTCGACGAGGCGGGGTTCCGCCGGCTCCTCGAGGGAGAGGCCCCGAGCTAGCGGCTATCATCCGGCGATGGCCGCACTCTCCCGTTCCGACGTCGAGCACGTCGCCCACCTCGCGCGCCTCGGCCTCTCGGAGGCCGAGCTCGCCCGGCTCGAGGGGGAGCTGAACGGGATCCTCGAGCAGTACGCGATCCTCGCCCGCCTCGCGACCGACGGGATCGCCCCGACCGCGCAGACGATCGAGATCGCGAACATCCTCCGCGACGACGTCGCGGCGCCGTCGCTCCCCCCGGACGAGGCGATCGCGAACGCCCCCGAGCGGGACGGCGACTTCGTCGTCGTGCCGGCGATCATCGGCGGCGAGTGAGGGCGGCCCGATGACCACCGGCGACCCGACCCGGCTCCACGCGCACGAGATGGCCGCGCTCTTCCGCGCCGGGGAGCTGAGCTCGCGCGAGCTGACGGTGGCGCACCTCGCGACGGCGGAGCGCGAGAACCGGGCGCTGAACGCGTGGCTGACGATCGACCGGGAGCGGGCGCTCCACGAGGCAGACGACGCCGACGCGCGGCTCGCCGCCGCACGCGGCGAGGGTGGCGGCGCGGTCGCCCGGCTCCACCCGCTCCTCGGCGTCCCCGTCGGGCTCAAGGACCTCGTCTCGCTCCGCGGCGGCCAGGTGACCGCCGGGTCGCGGATCCTCGCCGGCTACCGCGCCCCCTACGACGCGCACATCGTCGAGCGGCTCCGCGAGGCAGGAGCGGTCGTCCTCGGGAAGACGAACATGGACGAGTTCGCGATGGGCTCGTCCACGGAGCACTCGGCCTTCGGTCCGACGGCGAACCCGTGGGCGCTCGACCGGGTCCCGGGCGGCTCGTCGGGCGGCTCGGCGACGGCGGTCGCCGCGTACCACGTCGCCGCGAGCATCGGGACCGACACGGGCGGCTCCATCCGCCAGCCGGCCGCGCTCACCGGGCTCGTCGGGATGAAGCCGACGTACGGCCGCGTCTCGCGCTACGGGATCGTCGCCTTCGCGAGCTCCCTCGACCAGGTGGGCCCGTTCGCGCGGGACGCCCGCGACGCCGCGGCGCTCCTCCACGCCGTCGCCGGTCGCGACGAGCGCGACTCGACCTCGGCCGCCGTCCCGGTACCCGGCGAGCTCCTCGCGCTCCCGTCGTCCGACGACGAGGCGGCCGGCACGCTCCGCGGGCGCCGCTTCGGCCTGCCCCGGGAGTACTTCGTCGCCGGGATGGAGCCGGGGGTGGAGACGCGGGTCCGCGAGGCGGTCGCGACGCTCGAGGCGGCCGGGGCGATCGTCGAGGAGGTCTCGCTCCCGCACACGGAGTACGGCCTCGCGACCTACTACATCGTCGCGCCGGCCGAGGCGTCGGCGAACCTCGCCCGCTACGACGGCGTCCGCTACGGCGCCGCGGTCCGCGGCGGCGACGTCCTCGCCGACTACCTCGCGACGCGGGGGCGCGGCTTCGGGGCGGAGGTGAAGCGGCGGATCATGCTCGGGACCTACGCGCTCTCCGCCGGCTACTACGACGCGTACTACGTGAAGGCGCAGAAGGTGCGGACGCTCATCAAGGCCGACTTCGACGCGCTCTGGGCTGCCGGCTTCGACGCGCTCGTCGCGCCGACGAGCCCGACGGTCGCCTTCCGTTTCGGCGCGAGGATGGCCGATCCCGTCGCGATGTACCTCTCCGACGCCTGCACCCTCCCGGTGAACATGGCGGGGCTCCCCGGCGTCTCGATCCCGTGCGGCCTCTCCGACGGGCTCCCGGTCGGGCTCCAGCTGATCGGCGCGCCGTGGAGCGAGGCGGCGCTCCTCCGGTACGCGCGCGGCTACGAGGGGCTGACCGCGGGTGCCCCGTGGCGGGGGCTGGAACCGGCCGAGCTGGCCCGCGCCGCCGATCCCGCCGCCCCGACCCCGGCCGAGCGGGCCGCCGCGCTCGCGGGTGTCCGGTGAGCGGGACGCGGCCGCCGCTCGCCGAGCGGGCGCTCGCGGCCCGGGTGAACGCCGTCCCGCCGTCGGGGATCCGGCGCTTCTTCGACATCCTCGCGACGATGGACGACGTCATCAGCCTCGGGGTCGGGGAGCCCGACTTCGACACGCCGCCGGCGATCCTCGAGGCGGGGATCGAGAGCCTCCGACGGGGCCGGACCCACTACACGTCGAACTACGGGACGATCGAGCTCCGCCGGGCGCTCGCGACCCACCTCGAGCGGCGCTACGGGGTGGCGTACGACCCGGCGAGCGAGATCCTCATCACGGTCGGCGCGTCCGAGGCGGTCGACCTCGCCCTTCGCGCGACGTGCGACCCGGGCGACGAGGTGATCCTCCACGAGCCCTCGTACGTGGCGTACGTCCCCGCGGTCGTCTTCGCGGGCGGCGTCGTCCGCCAGGTCGCGACGCGGCTCGAGGACGACTTCGCGCTCGACCCGGCCGCGGTGGCGGCCGCCGTGACGCCGCGGACGAAGGCGCTCTTCCTCGGCTATCCGTGCAACCCGACCGGCGCGGTCCTCCCGCCGGAGGTCCAGGACGAGCTCGCCGCGATCGCCGTCCGCCACGACCTCCTCGTCTACTCGGACGAGATCTACGACCGGCTCGCCTACGGGTCGTACCGTCACCGCGCGATGAGCGCGCTCCCCGGGATGCGGGAGCGGACGATCCTCATGGGCGGGTTCAGCAAGGCGTACGCGATGACCGGATGGCGGGTCGGCTGGGTCTGCGCCCCCGCGCCGATCCTCGCCGGGATCGTGAAGGTCCACCAGTACGGGATCATGTCGGCGCCCACCGTCGCCCAGGACGCGGCGCTCGAGGCGCTCGTCGGCGGCGAGGCCGAGGTGGAGCGGATGGTCGCGGCGTACGACCGGCGACGCCGGCTCCTCGTCGACGGTCTGAATGCGCTCGGGCTCCGGACCTTCGAGCCGCGCGGCGCCTTCTACGCCTTCCCCCAGGTGAGCTCGACCGGGCTCGACTCGGAGACGTTCGCCCAGCGGCTCCTCGAGGAGGAGCGGGTCGCGGTCGTCCCCGGCGGCGCCTTCGGCCCGTCCGGCGAGGGCCACGTCCGCGCGTGCTACGCGACCTCGGAGGAGGAGCTCCGCGAGGCGCTCGTCCGGATCGGCCGCTTCGTCGGGCGGCTCCGCGGATGAGCGGCGGCGCGACGGCCGCCGGCGCGGCGGGGTCGCTCCTCGAGCGCTGGGAGCCGGTGATCGGGATCGAGGTCCACTGCCAGCTCTCGACGGCGAGCAAGATGTTCTGCGCCTGCTCGAGCGGCTATGACGGTGCGGCGCCGAACACGCACGCGTGCCCGGTCTGCCTCGGCCTCCCGGGCGCCCTCCCGACGATCAACCGGCGCGCGGTCGAGCACGTCCTCGCGGTCGGCATCGCGATCGGGGCGACGAGCCCGGCGACCACCCGGTGGGACCGGAAGAACTACTTCTACCCGGACCTGCCGAAGGGCTACCAGATCAGCCAGTACGACCTCCCGCTCGCCGCGGACGGGCGGCTCGTCGTCGGGACCTCCGGCGGCGAGGTCGTCGTCCGGATCCGCCGCGCCCATCTCGAGGAGGACACCGCGAAGCTCGTCCACGCGGCGGCGCCGGACGGGCGCCGGGTCAGCCTCGTCGACTTCAACCGCTCGGGCGCGCCGCTCATGGAGATCGTCACCGAGCCCGACATCCGGTCCGCCGAGGCGGCCCGCCGGTACGCGGAGGAACTCCAGCTCCTCCTCCGCGCGGTCGGCGCGTCCGACGCGGACATGGAGCGCGGCCAGATGCGGGTGGAGGCGAACGTCTCGCTCCGGCCCCGGGGGAGCGAGCCCTTCGGGACGCGGGTCGAGGTGAAGAACATGAACTCGTTCCGGTCGGTCGAGCGGGCGATCGCCTTCGAGATCGAGCGCCAGGCCGCCGCGCTCGAGGCGGGGGAGCCGCTCCGCCAGGAGACGCGCGGCTGGGACGAGGACCGTGGCGCGACGTACGTGATGCGCTCGAAGGAGGACTCGCAGGACTACCGCTACTTCCCCGAGCCCGACCTCCCGCCGCTCGCGATCGAGCCCGCGTGGCTCGAGCGGCTCCGCGCGACGCTCCCGGAGCTCCCGGCGGCGCGACGGACCCGGTACGAGGCGGGGCTCGGGCTCTCCGCGTACGACGCGGGGGTCCTCGTGAACGACCCGGGGCTCGGCGGCGCGTTCGAGGCGATCCGCGCGGCCGACCCGTCGCTCCCCGCGAAGGAGGTCGCGAACCTCGTGACCGGCGACTACGCCCGTGCCGCGAACGAGACGGCCGACCGGGGGGCCGGCGGCCTCGTCGGCCTCGCCGTCGCGGGGGAGCTCGCGGACCTCGTCCGGCGGGTCGTCGCGGGCGAGCTCTCGCGCCCGAACGCGAAGGAGCTGCTCGCGCTCCATCTCGCCGAGGGGCGGTCGATCGGCGCGCTCGTCGAGGAGCGGGGCCTCCGCCAGATCTCGGACGCGGGGGCGCTCGGCGCGGTGATCGACGAGGTGCTCGCGGCGAACCCGGCGGCGGTCGCGGACTACCGGGCGGGGAAGCCGCAGGCGGCGGGCTTCCTCGTCGGCCAGGTGATGAAGGCGACGCGGGGGCAGGCGAACGCCGCCCTCGTCCAGGGGGCGCTCCGCGAGCGCCTCGAGGCGTCGGAGCGGGGAGGCGGCGGATGAGCGTCGAGGGGATGATCGTCGTCGCGATGGGGATCGGCTTCGCCGTGTACGGCTTCCGGCGCGCGAGCCGGTTCTGGGGCGACTACCGGGCGCTCGCCGCGCAGCAGGCGAACGTCGAGCGCTACGAGCGCTGGCGCGGCGGGGTCCGCGAGGGGCCGGCCGGGCCGACCGAGGCGATGCGCGACCTCCGCCGGCGGGCCGCGATCCACGCCCTCATCGTCGTCCTCGGGATCGGGTTCGTCCTCGAGGGGATCGCGCTCGGCTGACGCGCCCCGTCGCCGGGCCGGCTCAGCCCCGCCCGACGAGCCGTCGGTGCTCGACGAGGATGCAGCGGTCCATGACGACCCCGAGGCCGCCGTCCGTCGCGATCCGGGCGGCCTCCCGGCTCGCGATCCCGAGCTGGAGCCAGAGCGCCGTCGCCCCCGCCGCGACCGCCTCCCGCGCGTGGTCGGCGCAGAAGCGCGGCTGGCGGAAGACGTCGACGATCTCGAACGTGCCGGTCGCGGCGACCGCGTCGGCGAGCGTCGGGTAGGCGGCCCGGCCGAGGACCTCGGGCGCCGTCGGCGTCACCGGGACGCAGTCGTAGCCGGCCCGGAGCAGATACGCCATCACGTCGTGCGACGGGCGCGTCGGGTCCGGCGAAGCGCCGATCACGGCGATCCGCCGGGTCGAGCGGAGGAGCGCGGCGACCGCCGGGTCGTCGAGGAGCGGTACCCCGAGCCGGCCCTCGTGGAGGTCGAGCAGGTCGCGGACGCCGTCGTCGGTCATGACGCGATGATGGCACCATCCGTCGGACAGGTCCGCCAGGAGGAGCGTTCCGTGAAGCCGCGCTACACCGAGGTCGCCGCCGCGCCGCGCACGGCCCCCGTCGGGACCCCGGGGCGCCCGGTCCCGCTCATCGTCGACTGCGACCCCGGCCTCGACGACGCCCTCGCGATCGGCCTCGCGGTCGCCCGCCCCGAGCTCGAGCTCCTCGCCGTGACGACCGTCGGCGGGAACGCGGACGTCGGTCACTGCACGGAGAACGCGCTCCGGCTCCTCGCGCTCTACGGCGCGCCGGAGGTGCCGGTCGCGGAGGGGGCCGCGGGACCGCTCTCCGGGTCGATCGTCCGCGCGACCGAGGTCCACGGCACCGGAGGGATCGGCCGGACCGAGCTCGCGCCGTCGCCGGCGGCGCCGCGGCCGGAAGGGGCCGTCGAGCTGATCGCGCGGATCCTCCGCGACCACCCCGCGCCGGTCGCGATCGCGCCGATCGGCCCGCTGACGAACGTCGCCCTCCTCCTCCGCGAGCATCCCGGGCTCGCGCAGCGGATCTCGCACCTCGCGATCATGGGCGGCTCGATCGGGGAGGGGAACCGGACCGTCTCGGCCGAGTTCAACATCTACGCGGACCCCGAGGCGGCCGACGTCGTCTTCCGCTCCGGCGTCCCGATCACGATGATGGGGCTCGACGTGACGCACCAGGCGTCGCTCTCGCTCGCGGCGACGGCGCGGCTCCGCGCGGTGGGGACCCGGTCGGCGGGCATCGCCGCCGAGCTCGTGGAGTACGCGATCGAGCAGGTGGGCCGCTGGTACGGCGGCGACGCGACGGCGATCCACGACGCGGTCGCGGTCATCCACCTCGCCGTCCCGGACCTCGTCACGGTCGCCGACTACGACGTCCGCGTCGAGATCGGCGACGGCCCGGCGCGCGGCCGGACCGTCTGCGACGGGATGCCGCTCCGCCTCGCGCGGGACGGCCGGACCCCGAACGCGCAGGTCGGGATCGCGCTCGACGGGACGCGGTTCGAGACGATCCTCCGGGAGTCGTTCGCGGCCCTGCCGTAGGGGCGGCTGGACGGCCGGGGTCCGCACCCCCGGACCGTCCCCCTCCGCTACCATCGACCTCGTGCCGATCGCCCCGAACGACTTCGTCCACCTCCACACCCATTCGGAGTTCAGCCTGCTCGACGGGCTCGGCCGGATCGACGACCTCGTCGACGGGGCGGTGGGGCACGGCTTCGACGCCCTCGGCCTCACGGACCACGGCGCGCTCTACGGGTCGGTGGCGTTCTACCAGGCGGCGCGGAGCAAGGGGATCCGCCCGATCATCGGCGTCGAGACGTACGTCGCCCGCCGCTCGATGGCCGAGAAGCAGGGGAAGGCCGACGCCCAGCCCTTCCACCTCATCCTCCTCGCGACGGACTGGCAGGGCTATCTCAACCTCTGCCGGCTCATCACGGACGCGCACGTCGACGGCTACTACTACAAGCCGCGGATCGACCGGGCGCACCTCGCCCGCCACAGCGCGGGGCTCGTCGGGCTCTCGGCCTGCCTCGGCGGGGAGATCCCCCGGGCGCTCGAGACCGACGACTGGGAGTCGGCGCGGCGGCTCGCCGGCGAGTACGGCGAGATCTTCGGCCCCGGCCGCTTCTTCCTCGAGCTCCAGGACCACGGGCTCCCCGAGCAGCGCCGGCTGAACGAGCAGCTCCTCCGGCTCGCGCCCGAGACCGGCCTCCCGCTCGTCGTCACGAACGACCTCCACTACGTCCACGAGGGACAGTCGGAGGCGCACGACGTCCTCCTCTGCATCGGGACCTCCGTGAAGCTCGACGAGCCGAACCGGATGCGGTTCGAGACGACGGACTTCTGGCTGAAGCCGGCGGCCGCGATGGAGCGGCTCTTCCCGGACCAGCGCGAGGCGCTCCTCAACACGCGCCGGATCGCCGAGATGGTCGATCTCGAGCTCCCGCTCGGGACGAACCGGATCCCGAACTTCCCGGTCCCCGACGGCGAGACGACGGAGAGCTGGCTCCGGAAGGAGTGCGAGGCGGGGCTCGTCCGCCGCTACGGGGCGATCACGCAGCCGCTTCGCGAGCGGCTCGACTACGAGCTCGGCGTGATCGAGCGGATGGGGTACGCCGGCTACTTCCTCATCGTCGCCGACTTCGTCCGCTACGCCCGCGAGCAGGGGATCGCGACGACCTGCCGGGGGAGCGCGCCCGGCTCGATCGTGACGTACACGCTCGGGATCACGCCCGTCGATCCGATCCACTACGGGCTCCCGTTCGAGCGCTTCCTCAACCCGGACCGGGTGACGATGCCCGACATCGACGTCGACTTCGAGGACAGCCGGCGGGACGAGGTGATCGCGTACGTCAGCCGGAAGTACGGCCAGGACCACGTCGCCCAGATCATCACGTTCGGCACGATGCTCGCGAAGGCGGCGATCCGCGACGTCGGGCGGGTCCTCGGGCTGAGCTACGGGGAGGTGGACCGGATCGCGAAGGCGGTCCCGGAGCAGCTCGGGATCAAGCTCGACGAGGCGATCGAGGCGGCGCCGGCGCTCCGCGAGATGCACGACGGCGACCCGACGGTCCGGAAGCTGATCGACCTCGCGAGGCAGCTCGAGGGGGTGACCCGGAACGCGAGCACGCACGCAGCCGGGGTCGTGATCAGCAGCGAGCCGCTCACCGAGCTGATGCCGCTCCAGAAGGCGACGAACTCCGACGCGCTGATGACCCAGTACGAGATGCACGCGGTCGAGGCGCTCGGGCTCCTGAAGTTCGACTTCCTCGGCCTCTCGAACCTGACGATCCTCCGCGAGGCGGTGGACCTGATCCGCCGCGAGCGCGGGATCGAGGTCGACCTGGAGCGGATCCCGCTCGACGACGCGCGGACCTTCGAGCTCCTCGCCTCGGGCGAGACGACCGGCGTCTTCCAGCTCGAGTCAGCCGGGATGCGCCGCTACATCCGCGAGCTCCGCCCGACCTCGGTCTACGACCTCGCGGCGATGGTCGCGCTCTACCGCCCCGGCCCGATGGACAACATCCCCGCGTACATCCGCCGGAAGCACGGCCAGGAGCCCGTCACGTATCTCCACCCGCTCCTCGAGCCCTTCCTCGAGCGGACGTACGGGATCTTCGTCTACCAGGAGGACATCATGGCCGCCGCGATGGCGCTCGGCGGCTTCACCGGTCCGGAGGCGGACACGCTCGGCTACGCGATCCGCAAGAAGAAGTCGTCCGTCCTCCGCTCGATGCGCGAGCAGTTCGTCACCCAGGCGGCCGAGCGCGGCGTCACCCCGGCGGTGATCGACGCCGTCTTCAAGGCGTTCGAGCCCTTCGAGCGGTACGGCTTCAACAAGGCCCACGCCACGACGTACGGGCTCGTCGCGTACCAGACCGCATACCTGAAGGCGAACTACACGGTCGAGTACATGACGAGCGTCCTCACCGCCTTCCGGGACAACGAGGAGAAGGTCGCCGCGGCGATCGCCGAGTGTCGCCGGCTCGGGATCGCCGTCCTTCCGCCGGACGTCCACCGGAGCCACGTCGAGTTCACCGTCGAGGGCGACGCGATCCGCTTCGGGCTCCTCGCCGTGAAGAACGTCGGTGAGGGGGCGATCGTCTCGATCATCGCGGCGCGGGACGAGGGCGGGCCGTTCCGCTCCCTCACCGACCTCTGCTCCCGGATCGACGTCCGGCTCGCGAACCGGAAGGTCCTCGAGGCGCTCGCGAAGGTCGGGGCGCTCGACTCGCTCGGCCACCCGGCGCAGATCCTCCTCGGCCTCGACGACGCGCTCGCCGCCGGGCAGGCGACGCAGCGCGACCGGACGAGCGGCCAGACGTCGCTCTTCGACACCGGCGCGGCCGACGCGGCGGCGCTCGAGCGGCCGCTCCCCGCGGCGACCGAGGTCCCGACGCGGGAACGGCTCCGGTGGGAGAAGGAGCTGCTCGGGCTCTACCTCTCCGAGCATCCGATGGGCGAGGTCGCCGAGGCGATCGTCCCCTACGTCACCGCGTACTCGGGGGATCTCCGCGACGAGTCGCTCGCCGGGACGAGGGTCGTCGCCGGCGGGATCGTCACCGGCGTCCGGGTCGTCGTCACGAAGGCGAAGGCGACGATGGGGATCGTGACGCTCGAGGACCTCCAGGGGACGATCGAGGTCGTCGTCTTCCCGCGGACCTGGGAGGAGACGGCCGGGACGTGGGAGGAGGGCCGGATCCTCCTCGTCGCCGGTCGCGTCGACCACCGCGGCGAGGAGATCTCGCTCCTCGCCGACCTCGGCGTCGAGTGGGAGACCGCGGCGGCCCGCGGGCCCGAGGCGTTCGCGCGCGAGGTCGGCGCGCTCGATCGCGGCCGTGGCGGGCGGGGGCGGCCGGGCCCGGGCGGCGGGGCGGCACGGAACGGGATCGCCGGCGCGAACGGCGGTGCCGCGGCGGGAAGGAACGGAGCGGCGGGGCCGTCGAGCGGCCCGGCGGGGCCGTCGACCGGCGCACCGCCGCCGATCCAGCCGAGCGAGCCGGTCCCCACGTACCCCGCCGGACCCGCGGGGGTGGGGCCCGAACGGGACGACGAGCCGCCGCTGCCAGAGGAGGCCGGCCGGGCCGCCGTCCGCGAGGCGGGCGCCGCCACCGTCCCGGTGGAGGCGCCTCCCGGCGGCGTCCTCCACGTGCGCTTCGCCCCCGCCGCCGATCCGGAGCGGACGGTCGCCGCGATGGAGATGGTCCGGCGCCTCTTCCGGGAGCGTCCCGGCGGGACGCGGGTCGTCCTCCACGTCCCCCAGGGCGGCCACGGCGGCCCGCTCCCGATGGAGCTGCGGGCCGGCATCGCGTACGACGGGGAGCTCCTCGCCGAGGTCGCTCGACGTCTCGAACCGGGGATCGTCGAGCTCGAGCTCGGCGTCTGACCCGCGCGGGGCCGCGCGATCGCCGTCCGGGGGCGGACCGCGGTCGTGACGGACCGGGTCGCCCCGTCGCGATGGTGCCGAAGGTGAGATTCGAACTCACACGAGGTCGCCCTCAGCGGTGTTTGAGACCGCCGCGTCTACCCTTCCGCCACTTCGGCGCGGCGCCATCGTAGCGTCCGCTCCGGCCGGGACGGCACGTCGCCGATGCTAGACTCGGGCGGCCGTGTCCAGCCTCGGAGCCGACGCCTCGCGCGGGGACGAGCCCGTCGACGACGCCCAGCGTCTCGATCTCATCCTCGTCGAGCGTGCGCGCGGCGGCGACCTCGAGGCATTCAACCAGCTCGTCGAGCTCCACCAGGACGCCCTCTTCGCCCTCGTCGCGCGGATGGTCCCCGATCGCGACTCGGCGCATGACGCGGTCCAGGAGGCGGTGATCGCCGCGTATCGGGCGCTCGGCTCGTTCCGCGGCGGGAGCGTCCGCGGCTGGCTGAACCGGATCGCGGTGAACGCCGCGATGGACGCGCACCGGCGCCGGCGCCGGCGGCCCACCGTCGCCTACCCGGAGCTCGAGGACGACACGTGGCAGCCGCCGGCCGGGGAGGAGAGCGACCCCGAGGAGCTCGCCCTTCGACGCGAGCGTCGCGCGATGCTCGCGGGAGCGCTCGCCGCGATCGGTGCCGACCAGCGGACGGCGATCGTCCTCTACGACGTCGAGGGCTACGGGTACGGCGAGATCGCCGAGCTGACCGGGGTCTCGGTGGGGACGGTGAAGTCGCGGATCCACCGTGGCCGCCTCGAGCTTCGCCGGCTCCTCGAGGCCGAGCGCGGATCCGGCGGGAACCGCCCGGGGCCCGGGAGCGTCTGATGTCCGTGACCGCCCGACCCGCCGACCACGCCGCTCACGACGAGATCCGCGTCGTCGCGTTCGCGTGCGGCGATCTCGCCGACCGTGATGCCGACGCCGTCGCGGCGCTCGTCGAGCGCTGTCCCGAGTGCGCGCGACTCGCGTCGGACGTCGCTGCGATCCGCGCGGAGATCGCCGGGCTCCCCGCCCCGACCCGGTCGCGCGACTTCCGCCTCCGGCCGGCCGACCTCGCGGCCGCCCGCGGCCCGCGAGGGCTCCTCGGCCGGCTCGCGGCGCCGCGGCTCGCGTTCGCCGCGCCGCTCGGGAGCGCCCTCGCGGCACTCGGGCTCGCCGGACTCCTCCTCGGGACGCCGATCCTCGGGACGGGGGACGGGGCGGCGCCCCTCGGGGCGGCGCCCGCCACCGCACCGGAGGCTGCGGCGCCGTACGCCGAGAGCGCCCCCGTCGCGTCGATGTCGGCGCCCGCGGACGGTTCCGGCGGCGCGACGGACGTCGCGGGTGGCGCGCCGGACGACCCCGCCGCGACGAAGGTGGCGAACGCGGCCGACGCGGCGGGACCGGCCGATCGCCCCCTCGTCCTCGACGTGCCCGCGTCCCCGGCGGCGACGGGCCCGGGGTCGCTCGCGGTCCTCTCCGTCGCGCTCCTCGCCGGCGGCCTCGTCCTCCTCGTCCTCCGCCTCGTCGCGGTCCGCCTCGCGGCTCGCCGTCCCGCCGGCCGGGACGGCTAGACTGGGGACGTCCCACCCGAGCGACCCGAGGCTGCCGATGGAACGCCTGATGCTGCTCGACGGCAACGGGCTCATCTACCGCGGATACTTCGCGCTCCCGCCGCTGACCACGAGCAAGGGCGAGCTGGTCAACGCGGTCTTCGGCTTCTGCTCGATCGTCCTCCGCGGGATCCAGGACATCCGTCCCGACTATCTCGCGGTGGCGTTCGACCTCTCGGCGCCGACGTTCCGCCACGAGGCGTACGCCGACTACAAGGCGACGCGGGAGCGGATGCCCGACGACCTCCGCGACCAGTTCCCGAAGGTCCGCGAGGTCGTCGCCGCGCTCCGGATCCCCGTCTATGAGCGGGAGGGCTTCGAGGCGGACGACGTGATCGGGACGCTCTCGAAGGAGGCCGAGTCGCGCGGGCTCGACACGACGATCGTCACCGGCGACCTCGACATGCTCCAGCTCGTCACGGAGCGGACCCGGCTGATGACCACCCGGTCGGGGGTCCAGAACACGGTGATCTACGACCCGGAGCGGATCCGGGAGCGGTACGGGCTCGACGCGGGCCAGATGGTCGACTTCAAGGCGCTGAAGGGCGACACGACCGACAACATCCCCGGCGTCCCGGGGGTCGGCGAGAAGACCGCCGCGAAGCTCATCGCGACCCACGGCTCGCTCGACGCGGTCTTCGCGAACCTCGACGCGGTCACCCCGGAGAAGCTCCGCCTCGCCCTCGCCGAGGCGCACGAGCGGGTCCTCGCGAGCAGGGAGCTCCTCCGGATCGTCCGGGACGTACCGGTCTCGCTCGACCTGGAGGCGGCGCGCGTCCACGACTACGACCGGGACGCGGTGATCCGGCTCTTCCGCGAGTACGAGTTCAGGACGCTGATCGAGCGCCTCCCCCCGCTGGCCGGCGAAGGCACGGCCGAGGCGGTGGCATCGCTCGGAGCGGTCGCGGGCGACGCGTTCCCGGCGGCACGCGTCGGGGGAGGCGGCGAGGGACGGGGGGCGGCGATCGGCGGCGCCGCACCGGTACCGAAGCGCACCTCGGCGCGCCGGGCCCCGGCCGGTCCGGGCGAGCTCCAGCTGGCGCTCGACTTCGGGGTCGTCGGCGGGGAGGGCGGGACGATCGCGGGCGGGATGCACGGTGCCGTGGTCGGCGGCCGCCGGCCCGAGCGCCCGGCGGTCGAGGTCGCGCCGGGTGACGTCCGCGGCGCCCTCGTCGCCGCCCTCGACGACCCGTCGCGCGTGGAGCGGCTCGACGCGGTCGGCGTCGCCGCATGGCTGGACCGGCTCGCGCCGGGGAGCGAGCTCGCCGTCGCGACGCTCCTCGACGATCCGCGACCGCTCCGCGGGGGCGTCGTCGCGATCGGCCTCGCCGCGCCGGACGGCGGCGTCGCCGCGGTCGGCCCGGAGGGCGTCGATTCGCTCCTCGACGGGCTCGCACGCGGGTCGCACGCGGTGGCCGGCCACGGGGTGAAGCCGCTCCTCGTCCTCGCTCTCGCGCACGGACGTCCGGCCCCCGCGGTCGCATTCGACACGCAGATCGCGGCCTACCTCCTCAACGCGTCGCTCCGGAGCCAGTCGATCGGCGACGTCGCCCTCGAGCGGCTCGACCTCGTCCTCCCGGCGGCGGCGGACCTCGCCGGGCCGGAGCGGGCGGGGATCGAGGCGCTCGCGGTCGCCGCGGTCCGGGCGCCGCTCGCGGACGCCATCGCCGGGATCGAGCTCGACGGCCTCTTCGCCCAGATCGAGCTTCCGCTCATCCCGATCCTCGCCGGGATGGAGGGGGTCGGCGTCGCACTCGACCGCGACGCGCTCGCCGCGCTCGAGCGGGAGTTCGCGGCGGAGATCGAGCGGCTCGAGGCCGAGGTCTACGCGTCGGTCGGTCACGTGTTCACGATCGGCTCGCCGAAGCAGCTCGGCGACGTCCTCTTCGAGGAGCTCCGCCTCCCGAAGGGGAAGCGGACGAAGACGGGCTACTCGACCGACGCGACCGTCCTCGAGGAGCTCCGCGGCGTCCATCCCGTCGTCGAGCACGTCCTCGACTGGCGCGTCTACACGAAGCTCCGGAGCACGTACGTCGAGGCGCTCCCGACGCTGCTCGCCGACGACGGCCGCCTCCACACGACCTTCCACCAGGCGGTCGCGGCGACGGGCCGGCTCTCGTCGTCGGACCCGAACCTCCAGAACATCCCGATCCGGACACCGCTCGGCCGCCGGATCCGGCGCGCGTTCGTCGCGGGCGACCCGGCGCTGACGCTCGTCGCGGCCGACTACTCGCAGATCGAGCTCCGCGTCCTCGCCCACGTCTCCGGCGACGAGCACCTCCGCGACGCCTTCGCGCGCCGCGCCGACATCCACCGCGAGACGGCCGCGCGCGTCCTGAAGAAGCCGGCCGACGAGGTGACCGCCGACGAGCGGTCGATGGCGAAGATGGTGAACTTCGGGATCGCGTACGGGATGAGCGACTTCGGGCTCTCCAGCCGCGCCGGGATCCCGCTCTCCGAGGCGAAGCGCTTCATCGAGGACTACTTCGCGACGTACTCCGGGATCAGCTACTACATGCTCCACGTGAAGGACCTCGCGCGGACGCAGGGGTACGTGACGACGCTCCTCGGCCGCCGCCGCTCGATCCCCGAGCTCGAGGCGAGGAACCCGGCGCTCCGTGCCGCCGGCGAGCGGATGGCGATCAACATGCCGATCCAGGGCACGGCGGCCGACATCGTGAAGATCGCGATGATCCGGCTCGACGCGCGGCTCCGGGAGGGCGGCTTCCGCTCCCGGCTCCTCCTCCAGGTCCACGACGAGCTCCTCCTCGAGGTGCCGCGCGACGAGGTGGACCGGCTCGTCCCCGTCCTCCGCGACGCGATGGAGGGGGCGGTCCCGCTCGACGTCCCGCTCACCGTCGACGTGAAGACGGGCGACGACTGGGAGTCGATGCGCCCGCTCACGCCCGCGGACGAGGCGGCGGCCGAGGCGGGGGAGCCGCCGGCCGTCGCGCGCGATCCGGGCTGACCGGGGTCGCCGGATGCCGGAGCTCCCCGAGGTCGAGACGGTCGCGCGCGACCTCCGCGCGCTCGTCCTCGGCGCACGTCTCACCGGCGCCTCGGTCGCGTGGGAGCGGACGGTCCGCGGCGTCCCGCCCGGTGAGCTCGGGGCGCGGATCGCCGGCCGGCGGATCGAGGCGGTCGGCCGTCGCGCGAAGCTCGTCGTCGTCGAGCTCGAGGGAGGCGTCGCGCTCACGATCCACCTGAAGATGACCGGCCAGCTCTTCGTCGTCCCGGCCGGCGCCCCGCCGGACCCGTACGTCCGTGCGAGGCTCGACCTCGCGGACGGCCGCGAGATCCGCTTCCGCGACATCCGGAAGTTCGGCCGGATCGGCTGCCACGAGCGGGACCCGGCGACCGGCGAGCTCCTCGCATCACCGGGCGGCGCCCCGCTCTTCGCCGATCACGGCCCGGAGCCGCTCGATCCCGCCTTCACGCTCCGTGCGTTCAGGGACCGGCTCCGCGGCCGCCGCGGCCGCCTGAAGCCGCTCCTCCTCGACCAGTCGTTCGTCGCCGGCGTCGGGAACATCTACGCGGACGAGGCGCTCTGGCGGAGCGGGCTCCACCCGCTGAGGAGCGTCGGGACCCTTCGCCCGGACGACGAGCGGCGGCTGCGGACCGAGCTCGTCGGGATCCTCGCTGAGGCGGTCGAGCGGCGGGGGAGCTCGATCGACGACTACACCGCGCCGGACGGGGACGGCTCGATGCAGGAACGGCTCGACGTCTACGGGCGGACCGGGCTCCCGTGTCGTCGGTGCGACCGTCCGATCCGGCGCATCGTCATCGGCGCGCGGGCGGCGCACTTCTGCTCGTGGTGCCAGCGGCTCCCCGCCGCCGACCGCGCCGGCGCCGCACGGCTCCTCGCCGGGCTCCGCTCGCCACGAGCGGCGCGGGCCGGGCGCCGCTGGACGGACCTCGCGCGCGACGGGGTCCTCGGCGCGACGGCGGACGAGATCGCGCGCGGCGAGCGGCTCCGGCGGGCCGCGGCGGCACGGCGTGCGGTCGCGCGCGCCGCGGTCGGAGCCGCCTGATGTCGATCATCCGCTTCGCCGGGGTCGTGCGGGCGATCGGCGACTTCACGATCCTCGACCGGGTCGATGCCGCGGTGGCGGCCGGGGAGCGGGTAGGGCTCGTCGGGCCGAACGGCGCCGGGAAGACGACGCTCCTCCGCCTCGCCGCCGGGATCGACGAGCCGGACCGGGGCGAGCTCCAGCGGAAGCGCGGGCTCACGGTCGGCCTCCTCGCTCAGGAGTCCCATTTCGACGCCGCGTTCATGGCGGCCCCGGACCTTCGGACCGCGGTCCGTACCGGGGCGATGGAGCTCGAGCGGCTCGAAGGGGAGCTCGCCCGGCTCGAGGCCGCCGGGTCCGTCACCGGTCCGGAGTACGAGGAGCTCCAGCACCGCTTCGAGGTCCTCGGCGGCTACTCGCTCGACCAGCGCGTCGACGAGGCGCTCTCCGGGCTCGGCTTCTCGCCCGACGACCGGCGCCGGCCGCCGCGATCGCTCTCCGGCGGGGAGCAGACGCGGGGCGCGCTCGCCCGGCTGCTCATCGCCGATCCGGAGCTCCTCCTCCTCGACGAGCCGACGAACCACCTCGACCTCGACGCGATCGAGTGGACGGAGGAGCACGTCCGCCGGCGGAACGGCGCGCTCATCGTCGCCTCGCACGACCGCGCCTTCCTCGATGCGACGGTCGAGCGGATCTGGGAGCTCCGCGACCGTCGGATCACGCTCTTCCGCGGCGGGTACAGCGCGTACCAGCGCCAGCGGGACGAGCGCGACGCCCGCGCCGAGAAGGATCGGGATGCGCTCGCGAAGGGGATCGCCCGCGAGGCAGAGCTCGTCCAGCGGTACCGGAGCCAGCGCAAGCACGTGAAGATGCACGAGCACGAGGCGCGCCTCGAGCGGCTGACGGCCTCCCGCGTCGAGGAGCCGCGGCGAGGGAAGCGGCTCGCGATCCCGACCTCGGCGCTCGCCGGGGGTGGCGGCCCCGCCCGCTCGGGTGCGGTCGTGGTCCAGCTCGAGGGTCTCGCCGTCGGGCATCCACGGCGCGCTCACGGGGGCCCCGTCGACGGGGCGTCGCAGGCCGCCGACGGCGTCGCCGCTGGCGGGCGGGTCGCCGCGGACGGCCGGGTCGTCGTGGCGGCCGACCCGATCGTCGTCGCGCGGGCACCGTTCCTCGCGGCCTCCCGGGGCGACCGGATCGGGATCGTCGGGCCGAACGGCGCCGGCAAGACGACGCTCCTCCGGACGATCGCTGGCGATCTCCCGCCGCTCGACGGCCGCCTGACGCTCGGGAGCGGCGTCCAGATCGGATACCTCGCGCAGCTTCGCGGCGCGGCGATCCCAGGAGCGACCGTCCTCGACGCCCTCCTCGAGGCGATGCCGGTCACCGAGGGGGAGGCGCGGGGCTACCTCGCGCGCTTCCTCTTCCGCGGCGACGAGGTCATGAAGGAGGTCCGGCTCCTCTCCGGCGGCGAGCGGTCGCGGCTCGAGCTCGCGCTGCTCGGGATCCTCCCGTCGAACCTCCTCTTGCTCGACGAGCCGACGAACCACCTCGACATCCCGGCGCGCGAGGCGCTCGAATCGTTCCTCCGCGACTCGCCCGCGACGGTGATCGTCGTGAGCCACGACCGTCGCTTCCTCGAGACGATCTGCGAGCGGCTCTGGGTCGTCGACGACGGGACCGCGGTCCAGTTCGACGGCGGGTACCGTGCGTGGCGCGAGGCGGTCGCCGCGGGCTGGAGCGTCGCGTCGGCGGCCGAGCGCGCCGCCGGTCGGACCCCCGCGACGCGCGGTGCCGCCGCCCCTGCCGCGCCGCCGGCCGGCGGACCCGCCGCCCCGCGCGGCGCCGCGCCCGGGGTCGCGAAGGCGGCGACCCGGGCGACCGCGCCCGCCCCGCGCCGTGAGCGGCTCTCGAAGGACGCGTATCGCCGCCAGAAGACGGCGGTGGAAGGGGAGCTGACGCGCCTCGGGCTCCGGAAGAGCCACCTCGAGCTCGCGCTCGGGGACCCCGCGAGCGCGGCCAACTACGTGGAGCTCCGGCGGATCACGAGCGAGCTCGCCGACGTGGACCGGGCGCTCGCGGCGGCCGAGGAGGCCTGGCTGGAGCTCGAGGAGCGGGCCCCGTGAGCGGCCGGCGGGCGCCGCGCGACGCGGCGTCCCGCGCCGCGCCCCACGGCCGGCCGCTCCGGATCGGGATCACCGGGCCGATCGGCTGCGGGAAGTCGACCGTCGCCCGCTGGCTCGCCGCGCGCGGCGTCGCGGTCGTCGACGCGGATGCGATCGCCCGGGCCGTCACCGGCCCGGGCGAGCCCGTCCTGGCCGCGATCGCCGAGCGCTTCGGGCCGGGAGTCCTCGCCGCCGACGGATCGCTCGACCGCGCCGCGCTCGCCGCGATCGTCTTCGCCGACGCCCCCGCGCTCGCCGACCTCGAGCGGATCGTCCATCCCGCCGTCAGGCCGCGGCTCGTCGCCGCGGTCGCCGCCGCCGAGGCGGGGCGGCCGGTCGCGGTGGCGATCGAGGCGATCCGGCTCGTCGAGGCGGGCTACGCCGCCGAGTGCGACGAGGTCTGGCTCGTCGTCTGCCCCCCGGACGAGCAGCGCGCCCGGCTTCTCGCCCGCGGGATGGCGGCGGACGACGCGGGACGGCGGATCGCCGCACAGGGCGACCTCGCGTCACGGCTCCGGCCCGCGGCGACCCGGGTCGTCGAGACCGGCGGCTCCGAAGCGGCGGCCGAGGCGCGCGTCGCGACCGCCCTCGCGACCGCCCTCGCGGCCCGCCGCGACCGCTAGGCGGCCGGGCCGCTCGAGGGCGCGGCCGGACTCACGGCGCCGGGGTCGGGGACGGGGCCACCGAGCCGCTCGGCGACGGGGTGGGGGCGCGCGTCGGGATCGGGAAGGGGACCGGGTTCCCCGTGTACGTGCCGTCGGAGAGCGCGAGCTGCACGGGGATCGGGAGTCCGTAGCGCTGGATCAGCAGGTTCGTCGTCGCGCCGAGGTTCGTCACGTCGACGACCCGCGTGTCCTCGGACGGTCGGAGCGCCATCGAGAACATCACGCCCCCGGTCGCCTGGAGGTGCTCGATCTCCTCCGCGACGCCGATCGGGACCCGGACGACGTAGAACGTCCCGACCTTCGCGAGGATCTCGATGTTCTGGAAGATGACCTTCGTCGCGTTGTCCGGCATGAAGCTCGGCGTCGGGACGGGGGCCGGGGCGGCCTCCTCCTCCGTCGAGAGGTTCACCATCGACGTCGCGAAGACGTCGACGGTCATCCCGGCGGTGACGAGGCCGGCGACGGCTCGGTCGTCGGGGACCGTGATCGTGACCGCCCGCCAGTACGGCGAGTCGGGAGCGACCGTCTCCTCGGGCTTGAGGATGGAGAACTGGCCGCCGACGTCGGTCGAGGCGAGCATGTTCGTCGTGACGATCTGCCCCTCGAGGATGCTCACCGCGGTGATCCGTGCGACGAGCTCGTTCGGGTCCGCGACGGCGCCGGCGGCGGCGAGGTCGGCCGGGACCTCCTTGACGGCGAGGTCGGCGAGCTCGATCGCCTTCCGGCTCGGGATCACGCGGGTCGCGACGACGACCTGCGCCTTCGGCACGTCGGCGACGGACGCCTGCTGCTGCGCCTGGCTCACGAGGAGGAAGGCGCCGCCACCGGCGACGACGGCGAGGATGACGCCGAGGATGATGATCAGCCGGCTCTTCCGGCTGTCGTCGTGGTACTCCATCTCCATGGTCGGTGCCTTTCGCTACTGCCGGGAGGGACGGCCGCGTCGCGGCGGGGAGGGGGAGGGTCGGCGCGGCCCGGCGGCCGCATCGTACGCGGTCCGCGGGGGGTCCGGATTCACCAGGGGATGAGCCGCGGGGTGAGGACCATCGTCAGGTTCGGATCGTCGATCCTCGGGTAGACCGGGGAGACGGCGCGGCCCCAGATCGTGTTCGAGTCCATCGCCGTGATCTGGAACGCGCCGAAGCCCGTGATCTCGACGTACGCCTTGTCGCTCGCCTCAGTGTGGATGTGGAGGAGGTCGACGCGACGGACGGCCTGGCCGGCGCTCGTCGTCCCCGTCATGACGAGCGGCAGCTGGCGGGCCTTCTCGGAGAGGCTCTGGGTGTTGACGGTGATCCGGGTCGTCCCGGTGTAGCGCGTCTCCGTCGTCGTCCCGGTGTTGACGGTCACGACCGTCGTGAGGGGGATCGTCGTCGTCGTCTTCCCGGGCGTCTGGTCGAACCAGAACCGGGTCTTGAGGTGCCCCTCGGTATCGCCGGCGATGAGCGGCACGGTCCCGCCCGACGCGTCGAGCGTGACGGTGACGCCGCCGGTGAACTCGTTCGGCGTCGTCGTGTAGATCGTGAGGTCGAGGGAGACCTCCTGGCCCCAGACCGTCGGGACGAGCGTCGGCGTGTTCGGGAACCATGAGAGGTCGGCGGAGACCGAGCCGACCCGGACCGTCATCGGGACGTAGTAGTCGGGGGCGTCGCTCACGATCGGGTCGCTCGTCGCCCGTCCCTTCAGCCAGATCGTGTCGACCGTCGCCGGCGTCGCGTCGTCGGCGAGGATGTCGACGAACGAGATGTCCTTCCCCTGCGGATACGTCGGCAGGACGAGGCACTCCCCCTCGACCGTGAACCCGACGCAGTCGGCCGGATCGAGCTCGATGTCGAGCCACGACGGGCGGGAGACGATGCTCGCGGCCACGTAGTTGGCGAACTGCTTGTCCGGCTTCACGGAGAAGAGGCCGCCCGCGGCGGCCACCGTCGGCGGCGGGGTCGGGGTGGGGGTGGGCGCGGGGGTCTCGCCGACGACGACGAGCGTGAACGCCTGGGTCGCGCTCCCGGTCCCGTTCGTCGCCGCGATGGTGAACGGGTAGGTCCCCACCGCGCCCGCCGTCCCGGCGAGGAGCGCCGTCCCGTCGGCACCGTCGGTGAGCGTGAACCCGGCCGGGAGGATCGTCGCGGCGGTGATCGACGTCGCGTCCGTCGCCCGCACCGTGAAGGAGAGCGACGTCCCGACGGTCATCGTCCAGCTCGCGACGCTCGTGAAGACCGGGGTCGGCGCGGGCGTCGCCGCGGGCGTCGCCGCGGGCGTCGGATCGGGCGTCGGCGTCGGGGCGGTCGTCGGCGCGGGGGTGGGCGCCGGGGTCGGCATCACCCAGCTGCCGGCGCTCGCGAGCGTCGGGAGGGACTGCGCCTCCCGGAGGAGAAAGGCGGGCGTCGTCTTCACCGACCCGTCGTAGTAGGCCGTGAGGATGATGTCGCCGACCTTGTAGCTGGAGCGGACCGCGCTGATGATCAGGCCGGCGGAGTTGCCGTCCATGACGCCCACCTGGAGCCCGGGATCGGGCGTCGCCGGCGGCGCCTGGACGGCCGGGAAGCCGGGGCCGGGGTAGCCGGTCAGGACGTAGCCCGCCTCCTGCTGCTTCATCGAGTTCGTGTTCGCCTGGGTCGAGACGCCGTTGTAGAAGACGCGGTTCGCGTCCTTGAACTCGCGGATGTCGAGGTTGACGAAGCCGCGGAAGCTGATCCCGCCCGCGTTCGCCTGCGCGCCCTGGCCGACGAGCTGGATCGTCGGGCCCTGGGCGGAGAGCGAGGCGGGGCTCCGGATGTCGTAGCCGAGCGGGTTGGGGTCGAGCACGCCGCGGCAGGCGGTGGTCCGCGAGGCGGCGATGTCGTAGAACTTGTTCCGGCCGCCGGACGAGTTCGGCTCGACACACGGGTTCGGGACCGGGTTGTTCGGCCCGGTCCCGTTGATGTAGCGGCGGACGGCGATCGGGAGGACGGCCCCCTGGCCGGTCATCCCTACCCGCGCCCGTGCCCGCGCCGTCCCGGTCGGGACGCCGATCACCCGGCCGAGGAGGAACGGGACCTGCGCCCGGAGCGCGACCCGGATCTCGGCGATCTTCGCGACGCCCTGGTTGTCCGCGAGCGTGACGCCCGCATAGTCGACGAAGATGATGCCGTCCACGAGGTTCCGCGGCGCGTTCCCGCTCGAGTAGACCGGGGTCGCGGATGCGGTGAACGCGGCGACCCCCGCGGGGCTCTTCCCGAGGTTGAGCGCGAGCATCCGCGTCGCGGCGGCCCGGGCGGAGGCGACCGTCCCGGCGCTCGTCGTCCCGGAGAGGGCGACCGCGGTCTGGGCCGCGCTGAGCGCGGCGGCGTCGGCGGCGTTCTGCATGTAGCGCTGCTGCGCGAGCATCCGCCCGACGTCGATCGCGACGGATGCCATCCCGAGGAGGACGGTGAGCGTCAGCGCGAAGAGCGCGAGCGCCTGGCCCCGCTCCGCGCCGGGGGTCCGTCGGACGAGGCGGCCCATCAGTTGATGACCATCGTGACTTCCGCCGCCTGGACGAGGCGTCCGTTCGCGTCCCGGGGGAGCAGCGCGGCGATGAGCGGGATGAAGAGATCCTGGTTGTACGTGAGGCGGACGGTGACCTCCTCGCCGCGGCGCGAGTCGGAGACGGCGACGTTCGCCGGTCGGTTGTACGTGACGGTGATCTGGCCGTTCGTGTACGCGAGCGTCGAGGAGGAGTTGACGACCGCGACGTTCGCATCGGCGGCAGAGCTCCACGTCCCCGCCGTCACGAACTGGGGGGAGGCCTTCGAGAGGGCTCCGAACGAGTTGAGCGCGAAATAGAGCGCGTGCGAGGCGCGGCACTTGTCGTTCGTGAACTTGTAGTTGGAGGCGATCGAGCAGGACGGCGGCCCGGCCTGGTTCGCGTTCGTCGCGGTGTAGACGTAGATCGTCGCTGCGCGTGCGCCCTCGCGGGCGGCGTTCGTGAGCGTCACCTGCGTGTTGAAGATGATCCCCATCTGGATGATCCCCAGGAGGATGAAGAGGAGCGGGAGGAGGATGAGCGCGAACTCGGCGAGCGCCTGGCCGCGCTCGTCGGGCCGGCCCGCGACGGGGGAACCCGCGCGGCGCGCACGGATGACGATCGCGGGTACCGCCGAACGGCGGCCGCGTCGTCCGTCGATGGCAGGGCGAGCCGGGTGCTCGCTGGGCGTCACGGTCACGGGTCCAGTCTGAGCCTTTCGCGCCGGGTTGCGGGTAGCGCTTTCGTCAGTATAGTCCGGACGGAAGTACTATGTAGGACAAGCGCACCCTGTCGACACGGCGCAGGCGCGTATCCTAGCCGCGTGCCGGACTTCACCCTTGCCGCGCCGTTCGAGCCGACCGGCGATCAGCCGGCGGCGATCGAGCGTCTCGCCGACGGCCTCTCCCGCGGCCTCCGCCACCAGGTCCTCCTCGGGGCGACGGGGACCGGGAAGACGTTCACGATCGCCCAGGCGATCGCGCGCCACAACCGGCCGACGCTCGTCCTCGCGCACAACAAGACGCTCGCGGCCCAGCTCTACGCCGAGTTCCGCGAGTTCTTCCCCGAGAACGCGGTCGAGTACTTCGTCTCGTACTTCGACTACTACCAGCCCGAGGCGTACCTGCCGCGGAGCGACACGTACATCGAGAAGGACAGTTCGCGGAACGAGGAGATCGACAAGCTCCGCCACGCCGCGACGCATGCGCTCTTCGAGCGGCGCGACGTGATCATCGTCGCGTCGGTCTCCTGCATCTACGGCCTCGGCGCCCCGGTGGACTACGGCGCGACCGTCCTGCGGCTCAGGGTCGGCGGCCAGTACCGGCGCGATGCCGTCCTCCGGCATCTCGTCGACCTCCAGTACCAGCGGAACGATGCGGCGCTCTCGCGCTCCCGCTTCCGCGTCCGGGGCGACACGCTCGAGATCGGGCCCGCCTCCGACGAGCGGATCGTCCGCGTCGAGTTCTTCGGCGACGTCGTGGAGCGGGTCGTCGAGATCGACCCGCTCACCGGGGAGCTCCTCGCCGAGCGGAAGGAGCTGAACATCTACCCGGCGACCCACTTCGTGACGCCCGCCGACAAGCTCCTCGTCGCGCTCAAGACGATCGAGGAGGAGATGGAGGAGCGGTGCGGGACGCTCGAGACGGAGGGGCGGGTCCTCGAGGCGGCGCGTCTCCGCCAGCGGACGACCTTCGACCTCGAGATGCTCCGCGAGCTCGGGTTCTGCTCCGGGGTGGAGAACTACTCCCGCCATCTCTCCGGCCGCGAGCCCGGGTCGCGTCCGTGGACGCTCCTCGACTACTTCCCGCCGGACTGGCTCCTCGTCGTCGACGAGAGCCACATGACGATCCCGCAGGTCGTCGGGATGTACAAGAACGACCGGACCCGGAAGGAGATCCTCGTCGATTTCGGGTTCCGGCTCCCGTCCGCGCTCGACAACCGGCCGCTCACGTTCGAGGAGTTCGAGGCGACGGTCAACCAGACGATCTACATGAGCGCGACGCCGGGCCCGTACGAACTGGAGCGGGCGGAGCAGGTCGTCGAGCAGCTGATCCGGCCGACCGGCGTCGTGGATCCGTCGATCGTCGTCAGGCCGACCGCCGGCCAGATCGACGACCTCCTCGAGCTCGTCCGCGGTCGCGTCGAGCGGGGGGAGCGGGCGCTCGTCACGACGCTGACGAAGAAGATGGCCGAGGACCTGGCGGAGTACCTCCGCGAGCTCGGCATCAAGGTCCAGTACCTCCACAGCGAGGTCGACACGCTCGAGCGGGTCGCGATCCTCCGCGACCTCCGGCTCGGGATCTACGACGTCCTCGTCGGGATCAACCTCCTCCGCGAGGGGATCGACCTCCCCGAGGTGACGCTCGTCGCGATCCTCGACGCGGACAAGGAGGGCTTCCTCCGGAGCGCCTGGTCGCTCGTCCAGATGATCGGGCGGGCGGCGCGGAACGTCGGCGGCGAGGTCGTCATGTACGCCGACTCGGTGACCGATTCGATGCGGATCGCGATCGAGGAGACCGACCGGCGCCGAGGGATCCAGGCCGCGTACAACGCCGAGCACGGGATCGTCCCGACGACGATCGTGAAGGAGATCCACGACCTGAACGAGCGGCTCCGGTCGGTCGCGGAGGGGACGACGGTCTACGTCGCCCCGGGCGACCGGGGCGCGGGCCTCGACCTCGCGACGGCGACCGAGCGCCAGGTCGAGGAGCTCGTCGGCCGGCTCGAGGCGGAGATGCGCCGGGCCGCGGCGGACCTGGAGTTCGAGCGGGCGGCCGCGCTCCGCGACCAGGTGCGCGAGATCCGGCTCCGCGTCCTCGCCGAGGACGAGTCGACGCGGATCGCTCGGGCCGCCGAGGGAGCGGCGACGGCGGCACGATCGGTCCAGCCGGCGAGCAGGGCCGCGCGCGAGCGGGCGCGGGCGGAGGCGCGCGAGGGGGAGGTGACGAGCATCGCCGTCCTCCCGGCATCCGACGTGCCGCTCGCGGCGAGCGGGGACGAGCGGGGCGAGGCCGACGAGGCGGGCGACCGCGTCGCGACCGCGTCGGACTGGCTCCCCGGGATCCGCGACGAGCACGAGGAGGAGTCGGGGGAACAGGGCGGCTGGCAGGCGCGCTGGCTCGACCGCCCGACGTGGGACCGGACGGTGACCCCGAACATCCGGAAGCGGACCGGGAAGCGGCCGACGCGCCGCTAGGCGGCCTCCCCGGGCGGGCCGTCCGGGCGCGGCCCGGCGACCCCCGTCCGGCGGGCTAGACTGGGCGCGATGCCCCAGGACCAGCTGATCGTGCGCGGCGCGCGCGAGCACAACCTCAAGAACGTGACCGTCGCGCTCCCGCGCGACCGGCTCGTCGTCATCACCGGCCTCTCCGGGTCCGGGAAGAGCTCGCTCGCCTTCGACACGATCTACGCGGAGGGCCAGCGCCGTTACGTCGAGAGCCTCTCGGCGTACGCGCGGCAGTTCCTCGGCCAGATGGAGAAGCCGGACGTCGACCAGATCGACGGGCTCTCCCCGGCGATCTCGATCGACCAGAAGGGGGCGAGCCGGAACCCACGCTCCACCGTCGGGACGGTGACGGAGATCTACGACCACCTCCGCCTCCTCTTCGCCCGGATCGGACGGCCGCACTGTCCCGCCTGCGGCCGTGAGATCGAGCGCCAGAGCGTCCAGCAGATCGTCGACCAGATCCTCGCGCTCCCCGAGGGGACGCGGCTCCTCGTGCTCGGGCCGCTCATCAAGGACCGGAAGACCGAGGGGGACCGGGTCTTCGAGGCCGCGCGGAAGCAGGGCTTCGTCCGGGTCCGGGTCGACGGCGAGATGTACGAGCTCGAGGAGGCGCCGACGCTCGACCGCTACAAGCGCCATTCGATCGAGGTCGTCGTCGACCGCTACGTCGTCCGCCACGCCGAGGCGCCGGACGGGGCGCCCCGCGGTGCCGACGGCCGGCCGCTCGACCCGGCGACCGGGCTCCCGCTCGCCGACCCCGACGCCACCCGGCTCGCGGACTCCGTCGAGACGGCGCTCCGGCTCGGGGAGGGGGTCGTGCTCGTCGCTCCCGCGCCGCGGGAGGGGGAGCCGCCGCCGTTCGAGGAGCGCCGCTACAGCGAGCGGTACACGTGCGCGTACGACGGGACGACGATCGACGAGCTGGAGCCGCGGAGCTTCTCGTTCAACTCCCCGCACGGCGCGTGCCCCTCGTGCGCGGGCCTCGGGACGAAGCTCGAGATCGACCCGGCGCGCGTCGTCCCCGACCGGGAGCTCTCGATCGCCGACGGGGCGCTGATGAAGCCGTGGGCGCGGATGCCGATGGCCGACTCGTGGTACGGGAAGGTCCTCGTCGCGATCGCGAAGGCGCACGGGTGGGACCCGCGCGTCCCCGTCCGCGACCTCCCGCCTGAGGCGCTCGAGCACTTCCTCTACGCGCCGAAGGGGGAGCAGGTCCGCGTCGGCTACCGGCACGCCGGCGGCGAGAACACGTACACGGCGACCTTCGAGGGGATCGTCCACAACCTGGAGCGGCGGTACCGCGAGACCGAGTCCGAGTTCGTGAAATCGGAGATCGAGCGGTTCATGGTGAGCCGCCCGTGCCCGACGTGCGCCGGCCGGCGGCTCAGGCCCGAGGCGCTCGCGGTGACGGTCGACGGGCTCGACATCAGCACCGTCTCGACCTTCTCGATCACGCGGGCGCTCGAGTGGATGCGGGCGCTCGAGACGGGGGCGACCGAGCGGGAGCGGACGATCGGCCACCAGCTCTTCAAGGAGATCGTCGCCCGGCTCGGCTTCCTCGTCGACGTGGGCCTCGACTACCTGACGCTCGACCGCTCCTCGCAGACCCTCTCCGGCGGCGAGGCGCAGCGGATCAGGCTCGCGACGCAGATCGGCTCGTCGCTCATGGGGGTCCTCTACATCCTCGACGAGCCGTCGATCGGACTCCACCAGCGCGACAACGCGAAGCTGATCGCGACGCTCACCCGGCTCCGGGACCTCGGGAACACCGTCCTCGTCGTCGAGCACGACGAGGAGACGATCCGGACCGCCGACTGGATCCTCGACATCGGGCCCGGGGCGGGGGAGCACGGCGGGGAGGTGATCGCGAGCGGGCCGCTCGAGGCGATCCTCGCCGAGCCCCGCTCGATCACCGGCGCCTACCTCCGCGGCGAGGCGATGGTCCGCGTCCCGGACCGGCGCCGGAGCGGGAACGGGAAGCGGCTCGTCGTCCGGAACGCGCGCGAGCACAACCTGAAGGGGGTCGACCTCGACCTCCCGCTCGGGACCTTCGTCGCCGTCACGGGCGTCTCGGGATCGGGGAAGAGCACGCTCGTCACCGACGTCCTCTACCGGGCGCTCGCCCGCGCCGTCACCGGGTCGCGGGAGGAGCCGGGCGCCCACGACGCGCTCGAGGGGGCGGAGCAGATCGACAAGATCGTGGAGATCGACCAGAGCCCGATCGGGCGGACCCCCCGCTCCAACCCGGCGACGTACGTCGGGCTCTTCACGCCGATCCGCGAGCTCTTCGCCGGCGTCCCGGAGTCGCGGGTCCGCGGGTACAAGGCGGGTCGCTTCAGCTTCAACGTGAAGGGCGGCCGGTGCGAGAACTGCACCGGCGACGGGATCCTCAAGATCGAGATGCAGTTCCTCCCGGACGTCTACGTCACGTGCGAGGTCTGCAAGGGGCGGCGGTACAACCGCGAGGCGCTCGAGATCCACTACAAGGGACGCTCGATCGCCGACGTGCTCGAGATGACGATCGAGGAGGCGCTCGCCTTCTTCGAGGCGGTCCCGAACGTCGCGACGAAGCTCCGGACGCTCGCCGACGTGGGGCTCGGCTACATCCGCCTCGGCCAGCCGGCGACGACGCTCTCCGGGGGCGAGGCCCAGCGGGTGAAGCTCGCGACGGAGCTCTCGCGGCGGGCGACCGGCCGGACGCTCTATCTCCTCGACGAGCCGACGACCGGGCTCCACTTCGCGGACGTCGACAAGCTCCTCCAGGTGCTCCACCGCCTCGTGGACTCGGGGAACACCGTCCTCGTCATCGAGCACAACCTCGACGTCATCAAGACGGCGGACTGGATCGTCGATCTCGGGCCCGCCGGCGGCGACCGCGGCGGCACGATCGTCGCCGCGGGGACGCCCGAGACGGTCGCCGCGACCCAGGGCTCCGCGACGGGGGAGTACCTCGCGAGGGTCCTCCGCGGCGAGCCGCTCATCCCGCTCTCCGACGTCTCGTTCGCCGAAGCCGCGGGCGGGTCCCTCGCCGGCGTCCCGGTCGCGGGGGGTCGGCTCGCCGGCCCGTCGCCGAGCCGGAAGCGCGCCGCCGCGGCGCGCTGACCGCGTACCATCGGTCCATGCCCGAGATCGAGTTCGCCTTCCTCGCGGACGCCGCCGACACGACGCCAGGCGAGAAGTTCAACATCCTCGGCGGGGGGATCAGCCGGATCGGCGGCCCCGGCTTCCCGCTCCGTCACCCGCACGTCGCGCTCGTCGTCAGCCTCGTCGTCACCGCCGCCGAGCTGGACCGCGAGCACGAGCTCCAGTTCGTCCTCCTCGGGCCGACGGGACGCGAGGTCGCGAGCGCGACGAGCAACCTCGTCGCGCAGGGGATGCCCGGCGGCGGCGACACGACGCTCACGTTCGCGGTCGACCTCTGGAACCTGACGTTCGAGACGCCGGGAGACCATACGTTCCGGATCCTCGTCAACGGGTCCGAACGGAAGCGACTCCCCCTCTCGGTCGTCCTGTCGAGCGAGCCGCGGACGGCGCCGCTCGCGCCGCCCCCCGGCCAGAAGTACGAGGCCTGAGCCGCCGATGGCGCGGATCGGCGCCGACGGCGGGCCGGCGCGGCACGAGCTCCCGGAGATCGATGCGGCCGCGCTGACCGCGGCGCGGTGGGCGGACCGGCTCGTCGCGGCGGCGCGGGAGCGTGGCGCCACGCGCTGGGAGGCGTTCCTCGCCCCCGTCCCCGAGCGGCTCCGGGACGCCGGCCTCCGCGAGCTCCGCGCGACGGCGCTCCGGGCGCGGGCCGCCTACGGTCCGAAGGACTCGATCCGCGATGCCCTCCCCGAGGAGGTCGTGGAGCCGTTCCGCGACGCGCGCGACCAGCTCCTGAAGGCGCTCGCCCGCGAGGAGGCGCGTCGCTGACGAACCTGACCCGGGGTCAGAGGAGCCAGGGGATGAGGCGCCGGGTCCGGCCCCGGTATGCCGGGTAGCCCGGGAAGCGGGCGACGAGCCACGCCTCCTCGCGCCGGGCCTTCAGGACGAAGAAGCCGAGGAGGGCGGCGGCGAGGACGAGCGCCGGCGGCGAGGCGGTGAGGAGGCCCCACGCGACGGCGACGACGACGAGGCCGCCGTAGATCGGGTGGCGGACCCGGGCGTAGATCCCGGACTCGACGAGCTCGCCGTCGTCCCGCGGCCGCGGGTTCGGCGTCAGGTTCCTCCCGAGGTCCGCGACGCCGCGGCGGAGGAGGACGAGACCGGCGACCGCGAGCGGGATCCCGGCGGCGGTCGTCGCGATGCGGGCCGCGCCCGTCCAGGCGCCGCCCCCGAACCCGGCGACGGCGAGGAGGCCGAGGAGGAGGAACTGGATCCCGACCCAGCCTTCGCCGCGGGGTCCGAGGGCGGGGAGGCGCGTCACGGCCGCATCGTACGTCGGTGACGGGCGGGGCGCCGGGACGCCCGACGCGGGGTGGGCTATCGTCCACCGATCCGCTCGACCGATCGAAGGAGGGACCGATGACCGCCGCCGCCCCTGCCCCGACGGGCGCCACCCGCCACGGCGGCCGGACGCTCCTCCGCGCCTGGCTCGGCGCGTCCGGCGCCGCAGCCGTCGCCTGCGCGGTCGCGGGCGGGTTCCTCGCCGGCGCCCTCGGGACGGACCCGACGTTCCAGCCGCTCACCCCCGGTCCGATCGCCTTCTTCACCTTCCTCTTCGGCGCCGTCGCGACCGTCGTCTACGGCCGCGTCGCGGTGGGTCCGGACGCCCGGCGCCGGTGGCTCCGGGTCGCGGCGATCGCAGCCCTCGTCAGCCTGGCCCCCGACGTGATGCTCATCGTCGCCCCCGGCGCCGCCCCGATCCCGGGTGCGAGCCCGGAGGCCGGCGTCGCGCTCGGGATCCTCCATCTCCTCGCCGCGCCGATCATCGCGTTCGGGCTCCTCCGCCTCGCGCCGCCGCGGCCCTAGGGGGCACCGGCCGCCGCCCCCCGAGGCGCGAGTTCCTCCGGCTCGAACGCCTCGCGGAGGAACGGCGAGGGGGCGGCCGGGTCGTAGACGAGCGTGAGGGAGCGCCTGGCGCGGGTCCACGCCACGTAGGCGAGCCGGCGCTCCTCCTCGATGGCGCGGGCGGGATCGGGGGCATCGGCGAGCGAGCGGCGACTCGGGAAGCGGCCGTCGTCGAGCCCGATCACCGCGACGTGGTCGAACTCGAGCCCCTTCGTCGCGTGCGCCGTCGCGAGCGTGAGCGGCGCGTCGTCCCGACGGAGCGCGGCGAGCCGCTCCCGTCGGGCACGGACCTCCTCGAGGAGCGCCCCGATCGTCCGATACGGCGGCGCCCACGCGAGGAGCGCGGCCGCGATGTCGGCGCGGGTCGGCTCGTCGTCGCCCGGTGCGTCGCCTCCGGTCGCACCATCGGTGGCGGCCGCCTCCTCGTCGGCGAGCGTCTGCCGGAGCGTGGCGAGCGCGATGAGCGGGTCGCCGTCCGCGTCGAACGCGCCGGTCCGGGCGACGACCTCGTCGAGGAGGGCGGCGTCGAGGACGAGGACGAGCGACGGCGCTCGGAACGCCACCCCGCGTTCGAGTGCGACCGCGGCCGCAGGAAGCAGCTCCCGGTTCGTCCGGGCGAGGATCGCGCGCGTGCCGTCGGCGGGCCACGAGTCGAGGATCGCCCGGACCCGGGCAGGGTCGTCCCGCGCGTCCGGGGCGAGGACGAGCCTCCCGCTCGCGACCGGCCCCGCCCGGATCCCCTTCGCGAAACGCTCGTCGTTCCGTTCGATCAGCCGGACTGCGCGCTCGACGACCGGACGTGGGCACCGGTAGTTCGTCACGAGATCGACCCGCGCGAGCCCGGGGAGATCCTCGGTCAGCCCGATGACCCGACGGACGTCCGCGAGTCGCCACCCGTAGATGCTCTGGTCGTCGTCGCCCACGAGGAAGATGCGGTTCGCCGGTGCCGCGAGCAGGAGCGCGAGCCGGAGCTGGCTCCGGTCCACGTCCTGCACCTCGTCGACGAGCAGGTGGGCGCACCGTGCGCGCCAGCGGGCGAGGAGCGGTTCGTCCCGCTCGAGGGCGACGAGGGCGCGGGCGACGAGGTCGTCGAAGTCGCAGCCGCCCACGGCCGCGAGCGCGTCCTCGTAGGCGACGAAGGCGCGGGCGACCGGGCCCGGGTCCGATGCGGCACGGATCTCGTCCGCGGTGACGACGAGGTCGAGCTTGAGGCGGCTGAACGCGGTGTCGAGCCGCCGCCGATCGGCGGTCGTCGCCTCGGGGAAGAGTTCGCGCAGGAGCGGATCCCGCTCGACGAGCGGCTCGACCGACACCCCGGCGTCGTCGAGGATCTCGCGGCCGAGCGCGTGGAACGTCCGGACCCGGACGGTGTCGGCCGCCACCCCGAGCGGCTCGAGCGCCGGACAGAGCCGCTCCGCCAGTTCCTCCGCCGCCCGCTTGTTGAACGTGAGCGCGGTGATCGCCGCCGGATCCGCGCGCACCGGCCCTCCGGCCAGCCACGCGACCCGCGCGATGAGCGTCGTCGTCTTGCCCGAGCCGGCGGGCGCGATGCAGAGCACCGGCCCGGGCGGAGCGGTCGCCGCGGCCCGCTGATCCGGGGCGAGCCGCGCGAGGCGTTCCGCGAGGGGGCCGGGAAGGGGAGGGGATCCCATCGCCGCGATCCTCCGTCGCGCCGATCTCCGTCGGCGCATCCGCCGCGCATCCCGGCCTCACCTACCATCAGCGCATGACCGTCGAAGGACTCCCGTCCGCGCTCGCAGCGACGCTCGACGCGCTCCCGACCGGATCGGGCGTCTACCTGATGAAGGACGAGGCGGGGGCCGTCCTCTACGTCGGCAAGGCGCAGAACCTGCGGAGCCGCGTCCGGAGCTACTGGCAGAAGGCGGCGCCGGGCGGGGAGGCGCATCTGATCCGGACCGCGATCGACCGGGTCGCGGACCTCGAGTACACGCTCACCGACTCCGTCTCGGAGGCGCTCCTCCTCGAGGCGAACCTGATCAAGCGCTACAAGCCGCGCTTCAACGTCCGTCTCAAGGACGACAAGAGCTACCCCTACCTGAAGATCACGGCGAAGGACGACTTCCCGCGGATCGAGCGGACGCGGCGGCTCGCGAACGACGGGAGCCGCTACTTCGGCCCGTACGCGTCGGCCTCGTCCGTCGACGAGGCCCTGAACGTCGTCCGGCGTCTCTTCCCCTTCCGGACCTGCACGATCGAGATCCGCGAGGGGGCGCGGGCGCTCCAGCGGCCGTGCCTCCTCTACCACATCAAGCGCTGCCAGGGCCCGTGCATCGAGGCGATCTCGAAGGAGGCGTACCGCGCGGACATCGCCCAGATCGAGCTCTTCCTCGAGGGGCGGCGCGAGGCGCTCGTCCGGGGGCTCGAGGAGGAGATGGCCCACGCGTCGGCGTCGCTCGAGTACGAGCGGGCGGGCGCGATCCGCGACAAGATCCGCGCGATCGAGCGGACGACCGAAGCGCAGAAGATGGCCGCGTTCGCGAGGACGGAGCTCGACCTCCTCGGTCTCGCGCGCCAGGGGAACCTCGCGGCCGTCCAGCTCTTCGCGATCCGCGACGGGAAGCTCGTCGGGCGCGACGTCTTCCTCCTCGACGCACTCCGGGAGGCGTCCGACGGGGAGGTCCTCGCCGGCTTCGTGGAGCAGTACTACGCCCGCGCCGCCTCCGTCCCGCCGCAGCTGCTCGTCCCGACGGCGCTGCCCGATGAGGGCGACCTCACCTCGTTCCTCGGGACGAGGCGCGGGTCCGGCGTCCGGATCGCGGTCCCGCAGCGGGGCGAGAAGCGGCAGCTGATGGCACTCGCCGCGCGGAACGCCGCCGAGACGCTCGCCCGCGAGGAGGCGCGACGACTCGCCGACGACGGCCGGACGCTCGCGGCGCTCGAGGGGCTCGCCGAGGCGCTCGGGCTCCCCGGTCCGCCGCTCCGGATCGAGTGCTACGACATCTCGAACCTCCAGGGGACCGCGAGCGTCGGGAGCATGGTCGTGTTCGAGGAGGGCCGGCCGCGGAGCGCCGAGTACCGCCGCTTCCGGATCGGGACGGTCGAGGGCCCGAACGACTTCGCGAGCCACCAGGAGGTCCTCCGGCGACGCTTCCGACGGAGCGGCGACCCCGGGGACGCGAACGGTTCCGTCAGGTGGCGGATGCCCGACCTCGTCGTCATCGACGGCGGGAAGGGCCAGGTGAGCGCGGCGAAGGAGGTGCTCGACGAGCTCGGCCTCCACGATCTCCCGGTCGTCGGCCTCGCGAAGGAGCGGGAGGAGCTCTTCGCGCCCGGCGCGGCCGATCCGGTCCTCCTGCCGCCGACCTCGCCCGCCCTCTACCTCGTGCAGCGGCTGCGCGACGAGGCCCACCGCTTCGCGATCTCCTACCACCGCGATCTCCGGGCGAAGCGGGGCGTCCGCTCGGCGCTCGACGACCTCCCGGGGGTCGGTCCGAAGCGGAAGCGGGCGCTCCTCCGGACGTTCGGCTCGGTCGCCCGGATCCGCGAGGCGCCGGTCGAGGCGCTCGCCGCGGTGCCGGGGATCTCGCCCGCGCTGGCGGAGCGGATCCGCGAGGCGCTCGCCGGCTGACGGGGCGCGCGCGGGGGGCCTCCGACGCCGGGTGGCGTCGCCGCGGCCGGACGGTTCCTGTATCATCCCGCCTCGATGCGACGCTCATCCCCGGTTCTGATCGCGGTCATCGGCCTCGCCGCGCTCTTCCTGAACTTCTGGCCGGCGCTCAAGCTCCCCGTCTTCGGCGACCCGAACGGCGCGATGCGGACGGTCGAGACGAAGCTCGGGCTCGACCTGCAGGGCGGGCTCCGCGCGGAGTACCAGGCACTCCCCGTCGAGGGGAAGGTGCCGACCGCCGCGGACCTCCAGACGATCCGCGACATCATCGAGAAGCGCGTGAACGCGACCGGCGTCGCGGAGCCGGTCGTCCAGACGCAGGGGACGGACCGGATCGTCGTCGAGCTCCCCGGCGCGGTGAACACGGACGAGATCCGCTCGCTCGTCGGCGCCACCGGCCTCCTCGAGTTCGTCCCGCTCCCCTCGGAGCGCTACGGGACCGAGAACGCCCCGGGCCCGAACCAGGCGGTCACCGGTGAGCCGCTCCCGACGGAGGAGACGACCCTCTTCACCGGCGACCAGGTCGAGTCCGCGAACCCGAGCGCCGACCAGAACGGCGCCCGCGCCGTCGGCTTCGTCCTCAAGAGCGAGGGGGCCCAGCTCTTCGGCGACTACACGAGCGAGCACGTCGGCGAGTACTTCGCCATCGTCCTCGACGGGAACGTCGTCTCCGCCCCGGTCATCCAGAGCGCGATCACCGGCGGGAACGGGATCATCACCGGCGGCGGCCTCGGCGGCTTCTCCGTCGCGGAGATGAACAACCTGATCAGCGTCCTCCGCTACGGCTCGCTCCCGTTCCCGGTGCAGGAGCTCTCGAGCCAGAACATCAGCGCGACGCTCGGGGAGGCGTTCCTCGCCGAGACCCTCTTCGGCGGCGTGATCGGCGTCCTCCTCGTCCTCCTCTTCATGCTCATCTACTACCGGCTCCCGGGCGCCGTCGCCGCGCTCGCACTCGTCTACTACACGCTCGTCGTCCTCGCGATCTTCCGCCTCGTCCCGGTCACCCTGACGCTCGCCGGGATCGCCGGCTTCGTCCTCTCGGTCGGCATGGCGGTCGACGCGAACATCCTCATCTTCGAACGGACGAAGGAGGAGCTCCGCCTCGGGAAGAGCCTCCCGGCGGCGATCGAGGCCGGCTTCACCCGCGCCTGGAACTCGATCCTCGACTCGAACGTCTCGAGCCTCATCACCGCGGTGATCCTCTTCTGGTTCGGATCGTCGGTGATCCGCGGGTTCGCCCTCGTCCTCATCATCGGCGTCACCGTCTCGATGTTCACCGCGATCATCGTGACGCGGTCGATCCTCCGATGGGTCGTCCAGCAGGAGGGCGTCCGGAAGGCGTGGCTCTTCGGCGTGAAGGACGAGGAGTTCCTCGCCCGCCCGTCGGGCCGAGGGCGAACGGAGGCCGGCCGTGCTTGATGTCGTCGGCAAGAAGCGCTGGTTCTTCGGCTTCAGCGCCCTGCTCACCGTCCCGGGCCTCATCTTCATCGCCCTGACGTTCCTCACGAGCGGGACGCTCGGCCTCCAGTTCTCGATCGACTACACGGGCGGGACCCTCTGGGAGATCCGCTTCGATGACGACTCGGTCACGGCCGAGGACGTGAAGGCGACGCTCGTCGCCGAGGGGGTCGAGGACGTCACCGTCGTCTCGACGAGCGGCGGCTACCTCATGATCCGCACCGCGGCGACCGGGCTCCAGGCGGCGCCGGCCCCGAGTCCCACCGCCGAACCGTCGCCGAGCCCGGCGGCCTCGCCCGACGCCAGCGCCGGTGCCGTCGCCCCGTCGCCCACACCGGCGCCCACCGCCGCGCCCGCCGAGATCCCGATCCCGACGAGCGGCCGGCTCGGCGAGCTCGCGACCGCGCTCCAGGCGGAGCACGGGAAGATCGCCGATCAGCGTGAGCTCACGTCGGTCGGCGCGGTCGTCAGCGGCGACCTCATCAACCAGGCGATCCTGCTCATCATCGTCGGCTCCCTCGCCATCCTCGCGTGGATCACGATCCGCTTCCGGGACGTGAAGTTCGGGATCGCGGCGATCGTCGCGCTCGTCCACGACGTCGTCGTCGTACTCGGGACGTTCGCGATCCTCGGGACGCTCTTCGGGATCCAGATCGACGCGCTCTTCGTCTCCGCGATGCTCACGATCATCGGCTTCAGCGTCCACGACTCGATCGTCGTCTTCGACCGGGTCCGCGAGAACAAGGCGCGCCACGCGGGCGAGTCGATCGCGGCGATCGTGAACCACTCCATCCTCCAGACGTTCGGCCGGTCGATCAACACGAGCCTCACCGTCGTGATCACGCTCACCGCCCTCCTCCTCTTCAGCGGCTCGGCGATCACCTACTTCGTCCTCGCCCTCCTCATCGGGATCATCTCGGGGACCTACTCCTCGATCTTCAACGCGGCGCCGATCGTCGTCGTCTGGCAGGAGTGGGAGGACCGCCGCCGGGCGGCCCGGCTCGCCGCGGCGCGCGGGACGCGTCGCGCCTCCGCCTGATCCGGCCGACGGACCCGCGGCGGCTCGCAGTCGCCGCGACGGCGCGGATGAGCCCGGATGACGGCGCGGCGAAGCGATCGCCGCTAGCCTGACGCCGATGCTCGAGCCTCGGTACCGCTGGGTCCTCCCGGAGCCGGCCGACCCCGATCCCGCCCTCGTCGCGGCCGCCGCCGCGCACGAGCTCTCGCCACGGCTCGCCGGCCTCCTCGCTCGCCGCGGTGTCGAGGGGCCCGAGGCGCTCGCCGCCTTCTTCGGCCACCCCGAGGCCTCCCTCCACGACCCGGCGCTCCTCCCCGACGCGGCGCTGCTCGGCGAACGGATCCGGCGCGCCCGGCGCGACGGCGAAGGGATCCTCGTCTTCGGCGACTTCGACGCGGATGGGCTGACCGGCCTTGCGATCGTCACGTCGGCGCTCCGCCAGCTCGGGTGCGACGCCGAACCGTACGTGCCGAGCCGGCTCGAGGAGGGGCACGGGCTCTCGCGTCGCGCCGTCGACGCGGCGGCAGCCGGGGGACGGCGTCTGATCGTGACGGTCGATACCGGGACGACGAGCGGCGCTGAGATCGCCGCGGCGGCGGCGGCGGGGATCGACGTCGTCGTCACGGACCACCACCGCGTCCCGGCCGAGCTCCCGCCGGCGGTCGCCGTCGTGAATGCGCACCGACGGGACTCGCGGTACCCGGACCGGCGCCTCGCGGGGAGCGGGATCGCGTTCAAGGTCGCGCAGCTCCTCCTCGCCGACCTCCCGGACGGCGCCGCGCGGGCGCTCGACCTCGCGGACCTCGCGGCGATCGGCACGGTCGCCGACGTGACACCGATCGTCGGCGAGAACCGGGCGATCGCGAGGATCGGCCTCGAGCGGCTCCGCCGCGCCCCCCGGCCCGGGATCGCGGCGCTCCTCGCGCGTGCGGGGATCGCGCCCGCCGCCGTCGACCTCGAGACGGTCGGCTTCGCCATCGCGCCGCGGCTGAACGCCGCGGGCAGGATCGGCGAGGCGGTCGATGCCGCACGGCTCCTCCTCGCGACCGACCCGACGGAAGCGGCGACGCTCGCCGACCGGCTCGAGGCGGTGAACCTCGAGCGGCGGGAGCTCTCGAAGGAGGTCCTCGCCGCCGCCCGGCTCGCGGTCGTCGACGCGACGCTCGCCGGGGCGGGGCCGTCGGCGATCGTCGTCCGCGGCCCATGGCCGGTCGGGATCGTCGGGCTCGTCGCCGCCCGGCTCTCCGAGGAGACCGGGCTCCCCGCGATCGTCGGGGCGGAGCTAGACGGCGTCGTCCGCGCCTCCTGCCGGAACGGGGGACCGCTCGACCTCGCCGGGGCGCTCGAGTCGTGCGGGGACCTGCTCGTCCGGCACGGCGGACACCGCGGCGCCGCCGGCTTCGAGATCGAGTCGGCGCGCTGGGACGAGTTCCGCGTCCGGTTCGAGGCGCTCGCGGGGGCCGTCGCCCCGGCGGATCCCCGGCCGGTCCTGCGGATCGACCTCGCCCTGCCCGTCCGGGAGCTCGGGTACGGGCTCCATCGCGAGCTCGGGCGGCTGGAGCCCACCGGCCCGGGGAACGAGGCGCCGCTCCTCGCCGTCCTCGGCGCGACCGTCGTCCGCGTCCGGGAGACGCGGGGCGGCCACACGCAGCTCACGCTCCGGCGCGACCGCGACGTGATCGATGCGATCGCGTTCGGCCGCGACGACCTCGCGGCTGCGCTCCGCGAGGGCGATCTCGTCGATCTCGCGGGGCGGCTCGAGAGCCGGTCGTGGGGCGGCGTCGAGTCGCTCCGCCTCGACGTCCGCGACGTCGCGCCCGCCGGCTCCCCCGGGCCCGCGCGACCGCTCGCCGGGATCCCGGTCGAGGCGACCGTCGAGGCCGCCCGGTGAGCGGGGCCTACCGGCCCCGGGACGGGGCGCGCGGGTCCCGCGGCGGCCGCCCGTTGCGGGACCGGGGCCGGCTCGACGGCGGGGAGGGACGGACGAACGCCGCCCCGATCCTCTCCGCGGTCGGGCTCGCGATCGTGGCCGCACTCACGGCGGGCCTCTTCACCGGCAGGCTCCCGGTCCTCCGCGCCGACGGCGGCGGGAGCCTCGTCGCCGACCGGACGCCGGCCCCCTCGGACGTCGTGATCGTCGATCCGCGATCGGACGTCCCGGGCTCCATCGTCTACGCGAAGGGCGGCTTCATCTGGCTTCAGAGCGGTTCGGACGTCCGCCGCCTCACCTCGGGCGGGCGAGACTCCATGCCGACGTGGGCGCCGGACGGGTCCTGGATCTACTACGTCGAGACGCGGGCGGGGCGAGGCTACTTCCCGGCCGCCGGGGCGCCGCGCCACTACGACCTCACCTACCCGGTCGTCATCCGGATCCGGCCCGACGGGAGCGGCCGCGAGGAGGTGGCCTCGGGCCGGTTCACGAGGAACGACGGCCGCTACGTCTGGTTCAGCTGGATCCGCCAGCCGGTCCCCGACGCGACCGGGACGCGGCTCGCCGTCGTCTCCGACGCGCCCGATCCGACGAAGCGGAACGTCGTCGTCCAGCTCCTCTCGCTCGAGGACGGTTCGCTCAGGAGCCTCGGGCTCGCCGAGACGCCGCCGCTCGGGCACCAGGATCCCGCCTGGCGACCGGGGGAGGGGAGCCAGCCGCTCCTCTACGTCATGAACGGCCGGGACGGGACGCGGGGCGCGCCGTCGATCTGGCGCTGGGATCCCGCGACGAAGAAGTCGCGGCCGCTCGCCGGTCCTGGCTACCTCGGGCCGGCGTGGTCGCCGTCGGGTCGATGGATCGTGGCGACGAAGCAGCGGAGCCTCGCGACCGACCTCGTCATCCTCGACGCGTCGACCGGGAGCGAGGTCGCGCGGGTCACGAACGACGGCGCGTCGTGGGGGGCCGTCTGGTCGCCTGCCGGCGACGCGATCGCCTATCTGCACATCGCGGGCGGGATCGTCGATCTCCGGCTCGTCGAGGTTCGCGAGACCGGGGGGCGATTCGAGATCGGGGAGACGCTCGACCTCACGCAGGCGAGCGGGCTCGACCCGCGCTCCCGGCCGTCGTGGTTCATCCCGCCCGGGGAGCTGCCCGAGCCCACGCCGGAGCCGACCCCCGAGCCGACGCCGCCCGCGAGCGCGGCGCCGACGGCGGTCCCGTGAGCGAGGTCCGCGGCGGCTACCTCGAGCGGCTCGCGGCGCGGAGCCGGGCGGTCGGCTCGTGTCTCTGTCTCGGGCTCGACCCGGATCCGGCGGCGCTCCCCCCCGGCTTCTCCCGCGATCTCGCCGGGATCGAGGCCTTCTCCGCGCTCCTCCTCGACGCGGCGCTCCCGTACGCCGCCGCGGTGAAGCCGAACCTCGCCTTCTTCGAGGCGTTCGGCGCCGAGGGGATCGCGGCGCTCGAGCGGCTCCGGGCCCGCATCCCGGCCGACGTCCCGCTCGTCGCCGATGCGAAGCGGGGCGACATCGGCTCGACCGCGGCGAAGCAGGCGGTCGCCCTCTTCGACGTCCTCGGGGCGGACGCGGTGACGGCGAACCCGTACCTCGGGTCGGAGGCGATCGCGCCGCTCCTCGAGCGGGCCGACCGCTTCGCGTACCTCCTCTGCCGGACGTCGAACCCGGGCGCCGGCGAGCTGCAGGACCTCGTCGTCGGCCCGGACCGCGGTGCCCCCGCCGAGCCGCTCTACGCCCGCGTCGCCAGGCTCGCGACCGGCTGGGGGCCGGGGGCGACCGTCGGCCTCGTCGTCGGGGCGACCGCGCCCGCCGAGCTCGCGACGATCCGGGCGGTCGCGCCGGGGCTCGCGTTCCTCGTCCCCGGGATCGGCGCCCAGGGCGGGGACCTCGCGGCGGTCCTCGCGTCCGGCCCTGCGACGGGGTCGCCCGCCGGGGGTCGCGCGGGCGGTGGCCTCCTCGTCAACGTCTCGCGCGGGATCGCGGGCGCCGCGACGACCGGACCCGGGGCCTGGGCCGGGACGGGGGCCGGATCGACCGTCGAGGAGCGGTTGGCGGGCGCCGCCCGTGAGTGGGCGGCCCGGACCCCTGTGGTACCCTGACCCACCCTCGCATCATCAGGAGCAGAGATGCCGTTCAACATCGGGGCCCCCGAGCTGATCATCATCCTCGTCATCGCCCTGCTGATCCTTGGTCCCGGCAAGCTCCCGGACGTCGGATCCGCTCTCGGGCGGAGCATCCGGGAGTTCCGGAAGGCGACGAGCGACATCCAGGAGAGCGTGAACACGCCGATCCCGCCGCAGGCCGCCGCCGCCCAGCAGCCGCCCGCACAGAGCGCGCCCGCCGCGCCTGCCGCGGCCGCGGCCCCGGCGACGCCCGCCGAGCCGGTCGCCACCGAGAAGTCCTGACCCGAGCGACGCACGCCCCGCGAGGGGGCGCCGGATGACGACCGAGGCCGACGCGCTCCCGACCCCTGCGCCCGCCGCGGAGCCCGAGGCGGTGATGTCGCTCGTCGACCACCTCTCCGAGCTCCGGACCCGGATCTTCCGGATGATCGGCGCCGTCGGCGTCGGGACGGTCGTCGGCTTCCTCGTCGTCGGCCGGCTCATCGAGCTGCTGAGCGAGCCGCTCGGGGACCGGACCCTCTACTTCACGAGCCCGGGCGAGGCGTTCTTCATCCAGATGAAGCTCGCGGTCGTCGTCGGGATCGTCCTCGGGATGCCGGTGATCCTCCACCAGCTCTGGGGCTTCATCTCGCCCGGCCTGACGCCCGAGGAGCGGCGCGTCGCGCGCCCGTGGGTCCCGGTCGCCCTCGTCTTCTTCGGGGTCGGCGTCGGCGTCGCCTACACGGTCCTCCCGTTCGCGATGAGCTTCCTCCTCGGCTTCGAGACCGACTCGCTCCAGGCGCTCATCACCGCCGACAACTACTTCTCGTTCGTTGGGACGCTCTTCCTCGCCTTCGGGCTGACGATGGAGTTCCCGATCGTGCTCGTCCTCCTCTCGAAGGTCGGGATCGTCACGAGCGCTCGGCTCACCGGCGCGCGCCGCTACGTCGTCCTCGGGATCGCGATCTTCGCCGCGTTCGTGACCCCCGGCGGCGACCTGATCAGCCCGCTCATCCTCGGGGTCGTGATGTACCTGCTCTTCGAGCTCTCGATCGTGCTCGTCCGGGCCGGGGGCCGGTGAGTCCGGGGGCGGCGGACCGCTAGACTGGCGCCGATGGCGACGCGGAAGGTCCCGGCAGCCGGTGGCGCGACCGATGCGCCGAGCGCACCTCGGCAGCAGGTCGTCATCCTGAGCGGCCTCTCCGGCGCCGGGAAGACCGCCGCGACGAAGCTCTTCGAGGACCTCGGCTACGTCTGCGTCGACAACCTTCCGGGCGAGCTCCTCCCCGGGCTCGCCGACCTCGTCGCCGGCGACCACGAGCGGTTCGCGCGGGTCGCGATCGTCCTCGACGTGCGGGCGGGCGACGCCGTGACCGCGTTCCGTGCGATGCGCGACGGGCTGCAGGCGCGAGGGATCCGCCCGCTCGTCGTCTTCCTGGAGGCGCGCGACGAGGTCCTGATCCGTCGCTTCTCGGAGACCCGCCACCGCCACCCGCTCGGGGACCGGCGGGGGATCGCGAGCTCGATCGCCGAGGAGCGCCGCCGGCTCGCCCCGGTCCGCGAGGAGGCGGATGTCCTGCTCGACACCTCCGACCTCTCGCTCCGCGAGCTCCGCGAGCGACTCTTCACCCAGCTCGGCGGAGCGGGTCCGTCCGACCGGCTCGAGCTCCAGCTGATCACGTTCGGCTACAAGAACGGGATCCCGCTCGAGGCGGACCTCCTCTTCGACGTCCGGTTCATGCAGAACCCGTTCTACGTCGACGGGCTCCGCACCTCGTCCGGGCTCACCGAGCCGGTCCGCGAGTTCGTCCTCGCGCAGCCGGCGGCGACCCGCTTCCTCGAGTTCGTTCGGGAGTTCCTCGACTTCGCGATCCCCGCCTACGTCGGCGAGGGTCGGACGCGCCTGACGATCGGGATCGGGTGCACCGGCGGCTTCCACCGCTCGATCGTCATCGGCGAGCAGCTCGCCGCGTGGCTCCGCGAGCGGGACTTCGGGCCCGTCGCGATCTTCCACCGGGAGCTCGACCGGGGATGAGGCTCCGCGCCTGGCTGAGACCGGGGATCGGCGTGAAGCGATGGCTCGCCGTCGTCCTCCTCGCCGAGGCGGGGCTCGCGCTCGCGCTCGCACTCCTCCTCCGCCAGTTCTACCGAGAGGTGACGGTCGACGGCCCGCTCCAGGCGCTCGTCTACCTCGTCACGCTCCAGTTCCTCCCGTACGGACTCCGGGCGCTCGCGCTCGGTGCCGCCGGCGGCCTCCTCTTCCTCGTGGCGACCTACCGGCTCGTCCGGGCGCTCACCGACCCGGTCCGGGGCGAGCCGAGCGCGACACCGCTCGCCGAGGCGATCCACCGGAAGCGGCTCCTCGCCCGGGGGCCGCGGGTCGTCGCGATCGGCGGCGGGACGGGGCTCTCGAGCCTTCTCCGTGGTCTCAAGGAGCAGACGAGCAACCTGACGGCGGTCGTCACCGTCGCCGACGACGGCGGCTCGTCGGGGAAGCTCCGCGACCAGCTCGGCCTCCCGGCGGTCGGCGACATCCGGAACTGCCTCGTCGCGCTCGCCGACGAGGAGCCGCTCATGGAGCGGCTCCTCCAGTACCGGTTCCCGCTCGACGGCGCTCCCTCCGAGCTCGGCGGCCATGCCGTCGGGAACCTCCTCATCGCCGCGCTCGCCGCGGTGGAGGCCGGCGACTTCGAGGAAGGGGTCCGCCAGATGCACCGCGTCCTCGCGGTCCGCGGGCGGGTCGTCCCCGTGTCGCCGACGCCGGTCGTCCTCCACGCGCGACGCCGGGACGGCCAGGTGGTCGCGGGGCAGTCGGTCATCGCGCGGACCGACGGGATCGAGCGGGTCTGGCTCACCCCCGACGAGGTCCGGCCGTCGTCGGACGCGATCCGCGCGATCGGCGAGGCCGACCTCGTCGTCGTCGGGCCCGGGAGCCTCTTCACGAGCATCCTCCCGAACCTCCTCGTCCCGGGGGTCCGCGAGGCGCTCCTTGCGAGCCCGGCGCTCCGCGTGTACGTCTGCAACGTCGCGACGCAGCCGGGGGAGACGACCGGGCTCGACCTCGCCGACCACGTCGAGGCGCTCCTCGCCCACGCCGCGCCGGGGATCGTCGACCTCGTGCTCGCGAACAGCAGGCTCGAGCCGCGGTCGCCCGCCGAGGGAGCGTCCCCCGTCGCGCTCCGCTGGCCGCCGGAGCTCGGCGTCGGCGTGGGGGCGCCCCGGCTCGTCCTCGACGAGGTGGTCGACCCCGGCCGGCCGCACCACCACGAGCCGTCGCTCCTCGCCGCCGCGCTCCTCCGCCTCCTCGAGCGCGAGGGACGCAACCGGCGCGGCGCCCGGGAGGCGCGGAGCGCGTGACCGCGGCCGACCGCGACCTCGTCGCGGCGCTCCGCGCGGAGCTCGCCGCCGTCGACCCCGTTCGTCCGTGCGACCGCGCCGCGGAGTCGGCGGGGCTCGGGGCGGCGCTCTCCGCCCGGGATGCGTCGGTCGCCCGGCTCGCGGTCCGGCTCGGACGGGCGACGGACGAAGGGACGCAGCTCCTCGCCGGCCCGCGCCGGCGGAAGCACCTCCGGGTCCGGGACGGGGAGTCGGTCGGCCTCGCGGCGTGGGGGTGGGACGGCGCCCCTGAGCACTGCCGCACCGCGTGGCTCCGTGGCTGCTTCCTCGCCCGCGGCTCGCTCAGCCTCGCCGGCGAGCGATCCCACCTCGAGTTCGTCGTCGCGCCCGAGGAGGCACCGGTCCTCGCCGCGCGGCTCGCAGGGATCGGCCTTCCGGCGTCGTGGCGGGTCCGGCGCGGCCGTGGCGTCGTGACGTGGAAGAGCCTCGAGGCGATCGGCCACTTCCTCCGGCTCGCGGGCGCGGGTGGCGCGCTCCTCGAGCTCGAGGCGCGGTCGGTCGCCCGGGCGCTCCGCGGCGAGCTGAACCGGGTGATCAACGCGGAGGCGGCGAACCTCGAACGATCGGTCCTCGCCGCGGGCCGCCAGCTCGCCGCGATCGAGCGGCTCGAGGCTCGCGGCGGTCTCGCCGTCGAGCGGCCGACGGTCGTCGCGGTCGCGCGCGCCCGGCGCTCGATCCCGGAGGGGACGCTCGCCGAGATCGCCGAGCGCGCGGCGGTGAGCCGCTCGGTCGCGCAGCGCGCGCTCAGACGGCTGGAGCGCCTCGCCGCGGACGCGTGACCGGCGGAGGCCCGCGGTCTGGCAGAATCCCCGGATGCGACCGGTGATCATCGCCTCGAACTGGAAGATGAACACGACACCCGCCGACGCAGGGGAGCTCGCGCGGACGATCCTCGCCCGGACGCGTGAGCCCGGTGTCGTCCGGGTGATCTGTCCGCCGTACGTCTGCCTCCCCGCCGTCGCGGCGGCGGTCGGGGGAGAACCCGCGGACGGCGTGGCGGCCGTCGGCGCGCAGAACCTCCATCACGAGCTCGCCGGTGCGTACACGGGCGAGATCTCGGCACCGATGCTCGCCGGTCTCGCGACGTGGGTGATCGTCGGCCACTCCGAGCGGCGCCGGGACGCCGGCGAGGACGACGCGCTCGTCGGCCGGAAGCTCGCCCGGGCGCTCGAGAGCGGCCTCCGGCCGATCCTCTGCGTCGGGGAACAGCTCGCCGATCGGGAGGCGGGCCGGGCGACCGCGGTCGTCGCCGGGCAGCTCGAGGGTGCGCTCGCCGGTCTCGCGCCGGGTCGGTGCCTCGACGGGGGACTCGTCGTCGCGTACGAGCCCGTCTGGGCGATCGGGACGGGCCGGAACGCGCGGGGGAGCGACGCCGCGGAGATGGCGGGGGCAGTCCGGGCGACGCTCGTGCGGGCCGGCTGGGCCGCGGCGGACGCGGAGGCGGTCCCGGTCCTGTACGGGGGCAGCGTCACGAGCGCGAACGCGGGCGAGTTCCTCGGCGAGCCGTCCATCGACGGCGCGCTCGTCGGCGGCGCCTCGCTCAAGGCGGACGAGATCGCCGGGATCGTCGCCCGCGCCGGTGTCACGGCACGGGCGCGGCTCGGCGCGGCCGGCTGAGCCGGCGGACCGAGGGAGGGAGATGCACAAGCTCGTCCTGCTCCGCCACGGCGAGAGCGAGTGGAACCGGGAGAACCGCTTCACGGGCTGGACCGACGTGGATCTCTCCGAACGGGGCGTCGCCGAGGCCCACGAGGCGGGCCGGCTCCTCCGCGAGGGCGGGTACGGCTTCGACCTCGCGTTCACCTCGGTCCTGAAGCGGGCGATCAGGACGCTCTGGATCGCGCTCGACGAGCTGGACCGGATGTGGCTCCCCGTCGAGGGTTCCTGGCGGCTGAACGAGCGCCACTACGGGGCGCTCCAGGGGCTGAACAAGGCGGAGACGGCGGCCGAGTACGGCGAGGAGCAGGTGCTCGTCTGGCGACGGAGCTACGACATCCCGCCGCCGCCCCTCCAGCTCGCCGACGAGCGGCATCCCGCGAGGGACGAGCGGTACCGGGGTCTCGCCCCGGCCGACCTCCCGTGCGCCGAGTCGCTGAAGGAGACCGTCGCACGGTTCCTCCCGTACTGGCACGAGCGGATCGCGCCCGCGATCCGCTCCGGGGAACGGGTCCTCATCGCCGCCCACGGGAACAGTCTCCGCGCGCTCGTGAAGTACCTCGACGGGATCTCCGACGACGAGATCGTCGGCCTCAACATCCCGACCGGCGTCCCCCTCGTGTACGAGCTCGACGCGGAGCTGCGGCCGGTCGCCCACCACTACCTCGGCGACCAGGCCGCGATCGCCGCGGCGATGGCCGCGGTCGCGGCACAGGGGAGGGCGGGAGGCGCGCCACCCGCCCGCTGATCGGCGGCGTCGGCGCCGTCGATCGACCGCCAGAGGCGTCCGGCGCCACGGCTGAGCACGCGGACCCCTGTGGTACCATCCGCGGGCTTCGAACGGAGGACCCATCTCGTGGACCCGATCCTCGGCCTCGGCCAGATCATCGTCAGCATCGCCCTCATGGTCTCGATCCTCCTCCAGGCCCGCGGTACCGGGCTCTCCGGCACGTTCGGCGGCGATTCGGCCGTCTATCGGAGCCGCCGCGGGGTCGAGCGACGGCTCTGGCAGTTCACGATCGTCCTCACGGCCCTCTTCGTCCTCTTCTCGCTCGCGAGCTTCGTCCTCGCGTGACCCTCGGGCCGGGCGGGACCCGCGCCGAGCCGAGCGACCGGACCGAGGGGACCCCGATCCGCGACCGGTCCACCGTGAGCGCGCGCGACCGGGCATCGGTGGCGGTCCTCACGGCGATCCTCGCGCTGACCGCGACCCTCGTCGCCTTCCCGTCCGCGGTCCCCCTCGACGACGTCGGTCCGGCCGCCTCGGCCGGCGCCTTCACGACCCCGACGGTGACGCGCTATCGCGAAGGCGTCATCGGCGGGTGGTCGTCGGTCACGCCGATCAGCGCGATGACGCTCGCGGACCGCCAGCTCGTCGCGCTCGTCTTCGCCGGCCTCGTGAGGCTCGGGCCCGGTCAGGAGCTCCTCCCGGACCTCGCGAGCGGCTGGCGGGTGGAGGAGGACGGGAAGCGCTACGTCGTCGACATCCGGCCCGATGCCCGCTGGCACGACGACACGCCGGTGACGGCGGAGGACGTCGTCTTCACCGTCGATGCGCTGAAGGACCCCTCGTACGGCGGACCCTTCGCCGCCTCCTGGCAGGAGGTGACGGTCACCCGGGTCGGGGAGCGGACCGTCCGGTTCGACCTTGCGAGCGCGCTCGCCGGCTTCCCGCAGGCGCTGACGCAGCCGCTCCTCCCGCGACACCTCCTCGAGGGGCTGACCCCGGGCGAGATCGCCGACAGCGCGTTCGCCTCGGCCCCGGTCGGCGCCGGCCGCTTCCGTCTCGCCGCGCTCGACGTCGACCGCGCCGAGCTCGTGAGGGTCGCACCGCCCGAGTCCGCGAGCCCGCCGCCGTCACCGACGCCGGTCCCGTCCGCCACGACCGGCGACGAGAGCGCGGGATCGGGCGACGCGACGACCGCGACGCCCCCGCCGACGCCGACCGCGGCCCCGACGGAGCCGCCCGCGATCGGGGAGCCGATCGACGTCCTCGAGATGCGCTTCTACCCGAGCGCCGAGCGGCTCCTCGCGGCGCTCGCCGCGGACGAGATCGACGGCGCGGCCGGGCTCGCGCCCGACGGGGTCGCCGCCGGGGCCGCCGCGGGGGCGACGCCGCATCGCTACCCGACGGCGACGCTCACCGCGATCGTCCCGAACCTCCGCGGCACGAGCACGTTCCGGAACATCCTCATCCGCACGGCGCTGACGCAGGCGATCGACCGCGACGCGCTCGTCCGGGGCGTCATGGGGGACGAGGCGGTCCGCGCCGACGGCCTGATCCCACCCGCGTCGTGGGCGTACGACGCGGCGTCGACCCCGCGGATCCCGTACGACGCGAGCGCGGCGACGGCGTCGCTGAAGCAGGCGGGCTGGACGTCGGGCGACGAGAGCTGGACGGCGAAGGGACGGAAGACGCCGCTCACGCTCCAGCTGATCGCGCCGGACGAGGCGACGAGCCCGCTCACGTGGGCCGCCGCCGAGCGCGTCGCCGACGACTGGCGGGCGATCGGCTTCGCCGTGGAGCTGACCGGCCTGAAGCGCGAGGAGCTGGCCCGCCGGCTCCAGCTCGGGGAGTTCATGCTCTCCGTCGTCAGCATCAACCTCGGGCTCGACCCGGACCTCTACCCGTTCCTCGCCTCCACCCAGGTGCGGACCGACGGCTCGAACATCTCCGGCTTCCAGAACCGCGACCTCGACAACCTGCTCGCGAAGGCGCGGATCCCGGGGAGCCCGTTCGACCGGCGGACCGCGTACAAGCGGATCCAGACGTACCTCGCGGGCAACGATCCGATCCTCCCGCTCTACTTCTCCCGCCAGGCGCTCCTCGTCTCGCCGCGCGTCACCGGCGTCTCGATCCGCCAGATCGGGGACCCCGGGGATCGCTATTGGGATGTGCTAACATGGCGCCTCGCCGACGGGCGGTGAGCGCGTGCTCAGCGACCCGTGCCGCGTCCGCGCCGAGGTGGCGGAACTGGTAGACGCGCTAGCTTCAGGAGCTAGTGTCCGCAAGGGCGTATGGGTTCAAATCCCTTCCTCGGTACCAGCCCTCGGACGGGACGCGACGGCGATCGGGCCCAGGTGGCGGAATTGGTATACGCGTACGTTTGAGGGGCGTATGAGGCAACTCATCCGGGTTCAAGTCCCGGCCTGGGCACCACACCGCTGATCCGACGGGCGGCCGACAGGCCGCCCGTCGTCGTTTCTGCGACACTCGCGGCGTCGCCGCCGGGCGGTTAGCTCAGCCGGTCAGAGCGCCTCGTTTACACCGAGGATGTCGGGGGTTCGAATCCCTCACCGCCCACCACGACGGCCGGCAGGGCCCGGGGGACGGGGTCGCTGGCGTCGAGGGGTAGAATCGCAGGTGCGGGGCGATCCGCCCCCAGGGGAGGTGTGCGATGGAGTTCCTTCCGATCGCGCTCGTCGTCGTGGCGCTCGTCGTCGGCGGCTGGGTGATCGCGACGTACAACGGTCTCGTCGGACGGCGGCTCCGCGTGGAGGAGGCGCTCTCGCAGATCGAGGTCCAGCTGAAGCGGCGCCACGACCTCGTCCCGAACCTCGTGAACGCGGTGAAGGGCTACATGGACTTCGAGCAGGACGTCCTCACGAAGGTGACTGAGGCCCGTGCCGGCGCGGTCGCCGCCGAGTCGAAAGGGCCCGCCGAGCAGGCCGCCGCGGAGAACCTCCTCACCGGAGCGCTCCGTCAGCTCTTCGCGGTCGTCGAGAACTACCCGCAGCTGAAGGCGAACGAGAACGTCCTCTCGCTCCAGGAGCAGCTGACGACGACCGAGAACCAGCTCGGGTTCGCGCGCCAGCACTACAACGCGACGGTCCTCGAGTACAACGCGGCCGTCTCGACGTTCCCGAGCAACCTCGTCGCGGGCGCGTTCGGCTTCCGGGCCCGCGACTTCTTCGACGCGGAGCCGGCGGCGGACGCGGTCCCGGTCGTCTCGCTCCGCTGAGGGCGGATCCGCGATGGCGGTCTCCTTCTACTCCCAGGTCGCGGCGAACCGGCGGAACTCGATCCTCCTCGCGATCGCCGTCGTCGGCGTCCTCGGCCTCCTCGGCCTCGCGGTCGGGTACGCGTGGACGGGGAGCGTCGACGGCGCGGTGGGGACGACGACGCTCGCCCTCGTCGCCGGTTCGTTCGCGTCCGTCCTCTCCTACTTCGGCGGCGACCGCCTCGTCCTCGGGATCTCCGGCGCCCACGAGGTCGACGAGTCGAGCGCGCCGCAGCTGATGAACATCGTCCGGGAGCTCTCGATCGCGGCGGGGATCCCGATGCCGCGGACCTACCTGATCGACGACACGGCGCCGAACGCGTTCGCCACCGGGCGCGATCCGCGTCACGCGTCGATCGCCGTGACCCGCGGCCTCCTCGAGAAGCTCGATCGGGAGGAGCTGAGCGGGGTGATCGCCCACGAGCTCGCCCACGTCCGGAACCTCGACATCCGCTTCTCGCTCCTCGTCGGCGTCCTCGTCGGCACGATCGCGCTCCTCGCGGACCTCTTCCTCCGCTTCACGTTCTGGGGCGGCCACGGCCGGCGCGATCGCGACCACGGCGGCGGCGGCCTCCAGGCGTTCATCTTCGTCGTCGCGATCCTCCTCGCGATCCTCGCCCCCATCGCGGCGAAGCTCGTCCAGCTCGCGGTGAGCCGACAGCGCGAGTACCTCGCGGACGCTTCCTCGGTGGAGCTGACGCGGAACCCGTACGGGCTCGAGCGGGCGCTTGCGATCATCGGATCCGACACGGAGCCGCTCGAGGCGGCGAACCGGGCGACCCAGCACCTCTACTTCGCGAACCCGATCAAGAAGCTCGGCGAAGGGGCGTCGCGCCTCTTCTCGACCCACCCGCCGATCGTCGATCGGGTGAACCGGCTGAGGACCCTCACCGGCGAGGCGCCGCTCACCGCCGGGGAGCTCCGCGCGCTCGCCGGACTCGAGTAGGGGCCACGCGGACCCGGAACGGCGCCGGTCCCTTCGGCCCCCCGGCGATGACCCGTCCGTACCGGTCCGCTCCGTTGTCCCGCGAGAGGGCCCCGTGGTATCCTCCCGCTCGCCGACGGGCGTGGATCGCAGCGTCGGCCGCCGAGCCGAGATAGCTCAGTTGGTAGAGCACGCGACTGAAAATCGCGGTGTCGCCAGTTCGAATCTGGCTCTCGGCACCACCATCCGGTGGGGCGTGACCGGGCGGAAGTGGCTCAGTTGGTAGAGCATCACCTTGCCAAGGTGAGGGTCGCGGGTTCGAGTCCCGTCTTCCGCTCCACTCCTCTCGTCGGATCGTTCGCGTGGGAACCGGCCGCTGCCCCTTCGTCTAGTGGTAGGACAGCGGACTTTGGATCCGTTAGCCGAGGTTCGAATCCTCGAGGGGCAGCCAACCTCACAGGGCGACGTGGCGAAGTGGCCTAACGCGGGGGTCTGCAAAACCCTTATTCGCCGGTTCGACTCCGGCCGTCGCCTCCACCTTCCGGGCCCACCCGGACCGCGCACGGGTCCGGTGGGAGGTACGCTGCCGACGGCGCCGAAGTGGCGGAACCGGCAGACGCGGCGGTCTTAAACACCGCTGTCCGAGAGGACGTCAGGGTTCGAACCCCTGCTTCGGCACCAGCGATCGGCCGCGTGCCCGTCCCCATCGGGCTGCCGTCGCCGGAGGCGGCTCAGCGGCGGAAGAGCCCGCTCCGGCGATCGCCGGCCTCGGCCGGGCCGAGGAGGGCCGTCGTCAGCTTCGCGAACGCACCGGCCGACGCGGAGCGCGGCGCCCGGACGACGACGGGGCTCCCCTCGTTCGTCGACCGCAGGTGCGCATCCTCGTCGTAGGGGAGGCGGGCCGAGACGGGGAGGCCGAGGAGCGACTCGATCTGGTCGGCCCCGACGAGCTGGCGCGAGAAGATCTGGTTCACGACGACGACCGTCTTGTCGGTGACCGAGCCCGTCTCGTTCAGGTACTCGAGGAGCTGCACCACCGGCTTGAGCGACGGGATGTCGGCCGCGACCGGGAGGACGACCCGGTCGGCGACGTCGAGCGCCATGAGGCTGAGCGCGTCGAGCTCGGAGCCGGCGTCGACGACGATGAGGTCGAAGTCGGTGCTCGCCGTCCGGAGCGCCTCGGCGACGACGTCGGCCGCGACGTACTCAGCGCTCGCCGCGGCGGCCGGGGCCGCGAGGACGTGGAGACCGCTCTCGTGGCGGACCGTGTACGAGCGGAAGAGGCCCGGCTCCTTCACCGCGGGGAGGTCGTGGACGAGGTCGACGATCGTGTGCGGCGTCGTGAGGTTGAGGTGCGTGGCCACCTGGCCCCACCGGACGTCGAGGTCGACGAGGAGGACGCGCCCCGGGGACGCGAGCGCCGCGCCGACCGCGACGTTCACCGCGATCGTCGTCGCCCCGACGCCGCCCTTCGGGCTGTAGACGGTGAGGACCCGGACCGGACCGCCGCCGCCACCGCCACGCTCCCCGACGAAGCCGCCGACCGGGGTCGCATCGCGCCGGACGAGGAGCGCCTCGACGCGGACCTCGAGCTCGGGCGGGTCGAACGGCCGGGACATGACGTCGTCGGCCCCCGCCTCGAGGAAGGCGATCCGCTCCTCGAGGTCGTCGCTCCCGCTGATCGCGATGATCGGCGTCGACGCGGACGCCGGGTCCGTCCGGATCCGCCGGCAGAGCTCGATCCCGTCCCGGGGTCCCGGGAGGACGTCGATGAGGACGATCGCGTGGGAGCCGGCGACCGCCGCCGCCTCCTCGACCGACGCGACGGTCGTGACGTCGTGGCCGCGGACGGTGAGGGCGGCGCTGAGGAGCGCGGCGGACGGGCCGTCCGATTCGACGAGGAGGATGGATCCTGCGGGCACGGGACTCCCCTGGCGGTCGATGGTCGAGGCGCGCATCCGTGGCCGGCGGACCGGCCGACGCGTCCGAGCGACGGCCGAGGCCGGTCGCGTGAGGGAGGATACATCGCGCGTGGTATCCTCCCGCCCGTCGCCTTTCTGCTCCGGCCGGCGACCCGGACCGTCGGGTCCCGCGACCGGGGCATCCCCACAGGAAGGAGCTGAGCGCGCGTGCGCAGATACGAGCTGATGCTGGTGATCCGTCCGGACGTGCCGGACGACCGAAGCCAGGCGCTGATCGACCGGACGACCCGCCAGATCGCGGCGGAGGGCGGCCAGGTGGTCAAGGTGGCCCCGTGGGGCCGCCGGCGCCTCGCGTACCCGATCGACCGCCACCGCGAAGGGTCGTACCACATCGTCCTCTTCGAGGCTCCGGCGGCCGCCGTCGTCGAGCTGGAGCGCGGTCTCCTCATCACGGAGGAGGTCCTCCGTCACCTCGTCACGAAGATCGAGAAGCCGGTGAAGGCCGCGCAGCGCGACGAGGGCGAGGGCGCCGAGCTCGCGCCCCCCGCGTCCGACGAGGACGACGAGCAGCCGACCGGCGAGCGGATCGACGAGTCGGAGAGCGAGGCCGCGCCGGCGGCGATCGACTGAGAGGGGTCCGATGGCGTTCTCGAAGGTCATGATCATCGGCAACCTCGGGCGCGACCCGGAGATGCGGTACACCCCGAACGGCCGCCCGGTGACCGAGTTCAGCGTCGCGGTGAACCAGAGCACGAAGAACCAGCAGACCGGCGAGTGGATCGAGGCGACGGACTGGTTCCGCGTCACCGTCTGGGGCGACCGCGCCGAGCGGACCGCCGAGCAGTTCCGCAAGGGGAACCGCGTCTTCGTCGAGGGCCGCTTCCGGACCCGCGAGTACGAGGCGCGCGACGGCCAGAAGCGGATCTCGCTCGAGATCACCGCCGACAACGTCATCTCGCTCGATCCCCGCGCCCGCGACGAGGCGGGCGAGGGTGGCGAGATGGGGGAGTCGGCCGCACCGCCGCGGCGCGTCTCGCCCGCGAAGCCCGATCCCGACTCGTCCGACCCGGGCGATCTCGAGGACCTTCCCTTCTGACCCCACACGGCGGCCGCCGTGCCGCCGCCCCACCGCCGGACCCCCGGCCGAACCACGGAGACGAGTGACCGATGCCCCCCGCCGCACGATCCAAGAAGCGTGACGACTACTACCGCGACCGCCGGCGCCGGAAGGTCTGCGCCTTCTGCGCCGACAAGACGGCCCAGATCGACTACAAGGAGGTGAACCGCCTCCGCCGCTACCTCTCCGAGCGGGCGAAGATCGAGCCGCGTCGGAAGACCGGCACGTGCGCGGCCCACCAGCGCGAGCTCGCGGTCGCCCTGAAGCGCGCCCGTCACGTCGCCCTCCTCCCGTACGCGCCGCAGCACCTCCGGCCCTGATCGAACCCGTCGCCGTCCTCGTCGGGGTCGGCGTCGTCGCGGGACTCCTCGGGGCGCTCCTCGGCATCGGGGGCGGGATCCTCATCGTCCCGGCGCTCTCGGTGGGGCTCGGACTCCCGCTCCGTGACGCGGTCGAGGTGAGCCTCGTCGCGATCGTCGCGACGAGCGGGACGGCCGCCGCGATCTACCTCGGACGCGGCACCTCCGACCTCCGGCTCGCGACGCGGCTCGAGCTCTTCGCGGTGACCGGCGCGATCGCCGGCGTCGCGGTCGCGCTCGTCGTCCCGGAGCGCGCGGTCGCCGGCGCGTTCGCGACGTTCCTCGTCGCGGTCGCCGCTGCCCTCCTCCGCGACGGGCTCCGTCCGCGCCCCGCCGCCGACGCGGGCGACGCTCCGCGATCCCACATCGCGACGACGTCCCCGTCGGGCCGGCCCGCCGGGGACCGCCTCGGTCGGGGGATCGCCGGTGCGCTCGCGGCCGGGCTCCTCGCCGGGCTCTTCGGGATCGGGGGCGGGATCGTCCTCGTCCCGGTGATGCACCTCCTCATGGGCATCCCGCTCCGCGTCGCGACGGCGACGAGCGCGGTCGTCGTCGGCGTCACCGCCACCTCGGCCGCGCTCGCGTACCTCGTCCGCGACGGGATCGACGTCGTCATCGCTGGTCCGGTCGTGCTCGGGAGCGTCGCCGGCGCGTGGAGCGGCGCCCGGGTCGCTCCCCGGGTCGATGCGCGACTGCTCCGGCTCCTGCTCGTCGCGATCCTCGCGTACAGCGCGGTCCGCCTCGCCGAGCGGGCGCTCGGATGAGCCGCCCGCCGGGTTCGCCGGTGCCGCCCGCCCGGCGCGCGCCGGAGCAGCTCGCCTCGCGGGCGCTCGCGATCGCGACCGGCGCCGGTGTCGCCTTCGTCGCGCTCGGGACGGCCGCCGCCGCGATCGCCGGGGTGCCGACGCTCGACACGACCCCCACGACGCTCGCCGTGCTCCGGGACGGGCTCCTGGCGGCCGAGCCGGACGCGCTCCTCCTCGCAGGGATGCTCGCGCTCTTCTCGGGCCCGATCGTCCGGCTCGTCGGGAGCGCCGTCGCGTTCCTCCTCGCCGGGGATCGCCGGAGCGCGGTCCTCGCACTCGCCGTCGTCGCGGCCGTCGCGCTCAACGTCGCGCTCGCGGCGACCGGGACCCGCCGGTGAGCCCGCCCGCGGGCGCCTGAGCGTCCAGGGGGCCGTCGTATACTCGCGCCGCGGTCACGCCGCCGCCTGCCGCGGCGCCACCGCCCGCTCGAGGAGCGCCTCGCGATGCTGACCGAGAAGCCGACCGCCCAGCCGACCCATCTCCCCGGGACGCCGATCGAGCTCGACCGGCTCATCGCGTACTTCGAAGGCGACTACGTCGCGCTCGGCGACGCGAAGGTCAGCATCATGACCCACGCGTTCATGTACGGGACGGCGGTCTTCGAGGGGATCCGCGCCTACTGGAACGAGGCGGAGGGACAGCTCTACGCCCTCAAGGTCGAGGAGCACCTCCGCCGGCTCACCCGGAACGGCTCGATGCTCCTCATGGAGGGGCTCCCGAGCGTCGCCGAGCTCTCGGGGATCGTCCTCGAGACGATCCGGCGGAACGCGCCGCGGGAGGACGTCTACGTCCGCCCGTCGCTCTACAAGTCGACCCGGGCGATCGGCGTCCGGCTCCATCACCTCGACCACGCGCTCTACGTGATCGTCACGCCGTTCGGCAACTACGTCGAGGTGGACAACGGGATCCGGATCATGAGCTCGTCCTGGCGCCGGAACGCGGACGAGGCGATCCCGGCGCGCGGCAAGATCGTCGGCGGCTACGTCAACATGGCGTTCCAGAAGTCCGAGGCTGAGCTGAACGGCTTCGACGAGGCGCTCGTCATGACGCCGGACGGCCACGCGTCCGAGGCGTCCGCGGCGAACCTCTTCATCGTCCGCGACGGCGTCGTCATCACCCCGCCGGTGAGCGACGACATCCTCGAGGGCGTCACCCGGCGGGCGATCCTCGATCTCGCGGCGCACCTCGGGATCCCGACGGAGGTCCGCTCGATCGACCGGTCCGAGCTCTACGTCGCCGACGAGATCCTCCTCTGCGGGACCGGCGTCCAGGTCGCACCGGTCGTCGAGGTGGATCACCGCAAGATCGGCGGCGGGACGGTGGGGCCGGTCGCGACGCGGATCCGCGACACCTACTTCGACGCGGTGCGCGGCCGGATCCCGGCCTTCCGCGACTGGCTGACGCCCGTCTACTGATCCCGGCGAGGCGCGAGCGCTCGCCGGCGAGCGCTCACCGCCGGGTCACGGACCCGGGGGCGGCGTGAGCTCGGGGGTCGTCTTCGCGGTCGTGACGATGATGTCGACCGTCACGTCCGGGTCCGTCGCCACCGTCGCGGTCACGCCGAGCGCCGCCTCGAGGAGCGCGATCGTCTCCGTGAGCCGCCCTTCCGCGCCGTTGTAGACGACGAGCGTCGTCGTCGCGGGGGGATCGCTCGGCGTCTGGCTCGGTGCGAGCGCCTTCACGCCGCGCGCGTCGAGGTAGCCGGCGATCGCGGCAGCCTGGCCCTCGATCCCGCTGCCGTTGAGCACCCAGACGTCCGCATCCTCGGCGGCGATCCGCTCCCGGTCGGCGCTCGCGGCCGGGTCCACCTCGAAGGCGGCGGCGACGGCGGCCCGGATCCGCTCGACGTTCGGGACGATGACGTAGCCGCGGGGATCGCCCGAGACGATCTCCTCCTGGAAGTACGGCGGGGCGAAGACGAAGGAGCGGATGTTCGCCGAGTCGATCCGGGAGGCGAGCGAGACGAGCGCCGGGAGCTCGCCGACCGGGATGTCGGTCCGGACGGTGCTCTTCAGCGCGTCGACGAGCGCGGGGAGGCGGGCGATCACCGTCCCGAAGTCGGTCTGCTCGCGGAGCGAGACGAGGACGCGCTGCTGGCGCGAGCCGCGGTCGAAGTCGCTCGACGAGTGGCGCGACCGCGCGTACGTGAGCGCCTCCTCGCCGGTGAAGCGGCCGATCCCCGCCGGGATGTGGACCCGGGTGAGCCGGCCGCTCGAGGCGGGGTACCGGTCGTCGCTCACCGGCATCTGGACGTTGATCGTCACCCCGCCGACGGTGTCGACGATCCGGCGGAAGCCGTCGAAGTCGACCTCGACGTACCAGCGGATGTCGATCCCGTAGAGGGCCCCGAGCGCGGCCTTCAGGGCGCTCGGTCCCCGGGTCGCCTCGCTCCCGGGGAAGAGGTCGGGCCGCGCCACGGCCTGGGTCCAGAGGCTGTTGATCTTCCCCCGGTAGACCGTCCCGAAGACCGCCTGCGCCGGACCCTTCGGGAGCGGGACGTCGACGGTGTCGCGCGGGACCTGGAACATCCCGACCTGACGGGTCGCGGGGTCGACGCTGACGACGATGAGGGTGTCCGTGTTGAACGTGTTCTCCTCCGGTCGGCGGTCCGCGCCGACGAGGAGGATGTTCACCCGATCACTCCCGTTCCACGGCGGGAGGGTCGCCGTCGGCGCCGCGGTCGGCTCGACCGACGCAGCGGGGCGCTCGACGTCGGTGGCGCTCGCGGTGGCGCCGGCCGATCCGGTCCCGGCCGTGCCGTCGGCGCACGAGGCGCGGCCCTCCGCGTCGAAGACGCAGCTGACGAGGTCGTAGGCCTGGAGGTCGTAGTACGCGACGGCCGCATGGCCGCCCGCCATGACGGCGAGGACCGCGAGGAGGCCGACGACCGACCCCGCCCCCGGACGGAGTCGCGGTCGGCCGAGCCGCCCGCCGCCGCTCGCCTCGAGCGCGTTGAGGTGGGCCGCGACGCGCCACGCGTCGATCGCGGCGACCGCCCGGTAGCCGAACGCGACGACGTCGGCGACGAGGATGAGGGCGAGGACCGCGGGCTGCACGAGGAAGCCGAGGAGCTCGAGACGGAGCGACAGCGCGAGTCCCGCGCCGAGCGAGAGGAGGAGGAGCGGGGCGGCGGCGAACGCGAGCGCCCGTCCCCACGCCCCGCCGTAGGCGTGTCCGAGCCCCGGGAAGAGGAGGGAGAGGAAGGCGGCGGTGAAGGCGGACCGCGTCCGCGGGAGCGTGCCCTGCCGTGACTGCATCGCGGGTTAGGATACGGTCTCGCCGGGTGTTCCCCACAGAGCCGAGGTCAGATGTTCCGTCCCGTCAGCGCGAAGCCCGATCTCGTCGCCCAGGAGCACGAGATCCTCGCCCGATGGGCCGAGCGCCGGACCTTCGCGCGGCTCCGCGCGCAGAACGCGGGCGGTCCCCGCTGGAGCTTCCTCGACGGCCCGATCACGGCGAACAACCCGATGGGCGTCCATCACGGGTGGGGTCGGACCTACAAGGACCTCTTCCAGCGCTTCCACGCGATGCTCGGCGAGGAGCAGCGCTGGCAGAACGGGTTCGACTGCCAGGGCCTCTGGGTCGAGGTGAACGTCGAGCGGGACCTCGGGTTCACGAGCAAGCGCGACATCGAGGCGTACGGCGTCGCCGAGTTCGTCAGCCTCTGCAAGCAGCGGGTCCTCACGTACGCCGCCCGGCAGACCGAGCAGTCGGTCCGGCTCGGCTACTGGATGGACTGGAACGACCCGGCCGAGCTCCGGCGGCTCCGCGACCTCCTCGCCGCCGATCCGTCCGCGACCGCGACGATCGAGGGTCCCGACGGCCCGGTCACCGACACGGTCGAGATGCTCGTCGGCCGGCTCGGGATGCCGGAGGTGGGCGGCTCGTACTTCACGTTCAGCAACGAGAACAACGACCTCATCTGGGGCTTCCTCGCCGAGTGCCATCGGCGAGGGTGGCTCTACAAGGGCCACGACTCGATGCCGTGGTGCGCGCGCTGCGGGACCGGGCTCTCGCAGATGGAGATGAACGAGGGCTACAAGGACGTCGAGGACCCGGGACTGACCGTCCGGTTCCCGCTCCTCGAGCGGCCGGGCGAGTCGCTCCTCGTCTGGACGACGACGCCGTGGACCCTCACGTCGAACGTCGCCGCGGCGGTGGGGCCCGAGCTCGTCTACGTGAAGGTCCGCCAGGGCGACGACCTCCTCTGGCTCGGGAAGGGGACGCTGAGGACGGCGCTGACCGGGCGCTTCGAGGTCCTCGAGGAGCGCCGCGGCGCCGAGCTCGTCGGGCTCGCCTACGCGGGACCGTTCGACGACCTCGAGGCGGTCCGGGCGGCCTTCGCGAAGGGGACCCGGGACGAGCCCGGGATCCCGTACGTCCACCGGGTCGTGCCGTGGGAGCTCGTCGGCGAGGAGGAGGGGACGGGGATCGTCCACATCGCCCCCGGGTGCGGGGCGGAGGACTTCCAGCTCGGGCGGGACCTCGGGCTCCCGGTCATCGCCCCGCTCGACGACTCCGGCGTCTACCTCGAGGGCTTCGGCGCGCTCACCGGCCGCGACGTCCGCTCGGTGACGGAGCCGATCGTCGAGCACCTGAAGCGCGAGGGCCGCTTCTACCGCCTCGAGCCGATCGTCCACCGCTACCCGCACTGCTGGCGGTGCGGGACGGCGCTCGTCTTCCGGCTCGTCGACGAGTGGTACATCAGCATGGGGCCCGTCTACGACCAGCCGCGCGAGACGCTCTCGAAGGAGCAGGTCGAGGGATCGCTCCGCTACCAGATCATGGAGATCGTCGACGGGATCCGCTGGTATCCGTCCTTCGGCTACGACCGGGAGCTCGACTGGCTCCTCAACATGCAGGACTGGATGATCAGCAAGAAGCGCTACTACGGGCTCGCGCTCCCGATCTACGACTGCGCCGCGTGCGGCACGTTCCAGGTGATCGGCGGTCGCGACGAGCTCCGTGAGCGGGCGATCTCGGGCTGGGACGCATTCGAGGGGCACACGCCGCACCGGCCGCACGTCGACGCGGTCCGGATCGCCTGCTCGGGGTGCGGCGCCCCGGTCGAGCGGATCCCCGACGTGGGGAACCCCTGGCTCGACGCCGGGATCGTCCCGTTCTCGACGCTCCACTACCGGGAGGACCCCGGCTACTGGGCGAAGTGGTTCCCCGCCGACTTCGTCACCGAGAGCTTCCCCGGCCAGTTCCGGAACTGGTTCTACGCGATGCTCGCGATGTCCACCGTCCTCCGCCGCGAGCGGCCGTTCAAGAACCTCTTCGGCTACGCGACGCTCTTCGGCGAGGACGGCCGGCCGATGCACAAGAGCTGGGGGAACGCGATCGAGTTCGACGAGGCCGCGGAGCGGATGGGCGTCGACGTGATGCGCTGGCTCTACATGAGCGCGCGGCCGGACGACAACATCCTCTTCGGATGGCACGCGGCGGACGAGGCGCGCCGGCGGCTCCTCGTCCTCTGGAACGTCTACGCCTTCTTCGTCACCTACGCCCGGCTCGCCGGGTGGTCGCCGGGCGGGACGCCGCCGCCGGTCGCCGCGCGGACGCCGCTCGACCGGTGGATCCTCTCCCGCGCGGCCGGGATGGCGGCCGAGGCCGGGGAGCGGCTCGCCGACTACGACGCGCTCGGCGCGACGCGGGCGATCGACGCGTACATCGAGGACCTCTCCACCTGGTACCTCCGCCTCTCGCGACGGCGCTTCTCGCGGAACGAGGCCGCCGCGGACCGCGCCGCGGCCTTCGCGACCCTCCACGAGGCGCTCGCGGCCGTGGCGAGGACCGCCGCGCCGATCATGCCGTTCCTCACCGACGAGATCTGGTCGAACCTCGTCGGCGAGCAGGTCCCCGGCGCGCCGGACTCGGTCCACCTCACCCGCTGGCCCGCCGAGGAGCTCGCGCCGGCGCGGGACGAGGCGCTCGAGGCGGCGATGGCGACCGCACGCCGCGCCGTCGAGCTCGCGCGGACGCTCCGCGGCTCGGCGGGGCTGAAGGTCCGCCAGCCGCTCGCCCGGCTCTGGCTCGCCCTCCCCGGCGGGACGCTCGCCGAGCGGGAGGCGCTCCTCGCGCTCGTGGCGGACGAGGTGAACGTCCGCGAGGTCCTGCTCATCGGCGACGAGTCGGAGCTCGTGGAGCGCCGCGTCAAGCCGCTCCTGCCGCGGATCGGGGCGCGGCTCGGCCCGGCGATCCCGGCGGTGATGGCTGCGGCCCGGGCCGGTGAGGTGGAGTTCCTCCCCGACGGGTCGGTCCGCCTCGCCGGGACGACCCTCGCGCCCGACGAGGTCGAGATCCTCGCCTCCCCGCGGCCCGGGACGGTCGTCGCGCATGACGACGGGCTCGTCGTCGTCCTCGACACCGAGCTGACGGACGAGCTGCGCGCCGAGGGCGACGCGCGGGAGATCCAGCGCGCGGTCCAGGATCTCCGGAAGGAGGCCGGGCTCGAGCTCGACGACCGGATCGAGCTCTGGGTCGACGGGCTCCCCGGTCCGGTCGCCCCGTTCCTCGACGCCATCGCCGCGGAGACGCTCGCCTCCCTCGCCGCGGGCCCCGCTCCGGCCGAGGCGGTCCGGGGCTCGGTGGCGCTCGACGCCGGCACGGTCTCCCTCGCGCTCCGTCGGGTCGCGGGCGGCGCCGGGTGAGCGAGCCCTCGGCCGTCGCGACGCCCCGGGGGCGGCCGCTCCGCGGCCGGTTCGCGGCGATCGCGCTCACGATCGCGCTCGCGGACCAGGCGCTGAAGGCGGTCGTCGTCGACGGGTTCGAGCGCGGCGTCCCGGTCGAGATCGTCGGTGACTGGCTCCGGATCGCGATCGTCCACAACACCGGCGCCCTCTTCGGGCTCTTCCGCGACACCGCGGCGATCTTCGCGATCGGGAGCGCCGTGATCGCCGTCGCGATCGTCGTCGCCCACGAGCGGGCGGGGAGGAACCCGCTCCTGTCGCTCGCGTTCGGCCTGCTCCTCGGCGGCGCGGTCGGGAACCTCGTCGACCGGCTCCGCTACGGCTACGTCGTCGACTTCGTCGACATGGGGATCGGCGCGTGGCGCTTCTACACGTACAACATCGCGGACGCCGCGATCACGATGTCGATCGCGCTCCTCTTCCTCGTCTCGCTCTTCCCGGGCGTCGCGGCGCGGTTCGGGCGCGGTGGCTGAGGCGGTCGCGGCGCGGCCGGGCACCCGCCGGGAGATCGTCGTCCCGGCCGGTGCCGACGCCGTGCGGGCCGACCGGGTCGCCGCCGATGCGACCGGGCTCTCGCGGAGCTACGTCCAGCGCCTCATCTCGTCGGGGGAGCTGACCCGGGACGGTCGAGCGCTCAAGGCGAACGACCTCGTCGGCGGCGGGGACCGGCTCGAGCTCTTCGTCCCCGAGCCCGTCGCCGCCGAGCCGGCGGGGGAGGAGATCGAGCTCGCGATCGTCTACGAGGACGACGATCTCCTCATCGTCGACAAGCCGGCGGGCCTCGTCGTCCACCCCGCGCCCGGGCACGCGACCGGGACGCTCGTCAACGCGCTCCTCGGCCGCGGGATCGAGTACGGCGGGATCGCCGGCGTCCAGCGGCCCGGCATCGTCCACCGGCTCGACCGGGACACGAGCGGGCTCCTCATGGTCGCGAAGAACGACCTCGCGCAGGCAAGCCTGATGGCGCAGCTCAAGGCGCGCCGGGTGAAGAAGACCTACCTCGCCCTCGTCCACGGCTCGGTGGCGGCGGCGGTCGGTCGTGTCGAGGCGCCGATCGGGCGCGACCCGAAGCACCGGGTCCGGATGGCGGTCGTGCCGGACGGGCGGCCCGCGACGACCGGCTATCGCGTCCGCGAGCGCTTCGACGGCTGGACGCTCCTCGAGATCGATCTCGTCACCGGGCGGACCCACCAGATCCGCGTCCACATGGCGGCGATCGGCCACCCGGTCGCCGGCGACCCGCTCTACGGCACCGGGACCTCCCGCCGCGGGCCGGAGGGTCTCGAGCGGCTCTTCCTCCACGCGTGGAGGCTCGAGCTCGCGGCACCGGGGGACGGACACCTGATCCGCGCGACGGCGCCACTCCCGGAGGGGCTCGAGGCGGCGCTCGAGCGGCTCCGCGCCGCCGGGTCGGCTCGATGAGCGGGGGAGCGTCCGCCGGCGCGCCGGGCGCCCTCCTCGTGATCATCTCCGGTCCGTCCGGCGTCGGGAAGGACACGATCATCGAAGCGATGCGGGCGCTCCCGGACGGGCGCGACTACCGCTACGTCGTCACCTGCACGACGCGCCCGCCGCGGCCCGGGGAGGTCGAGGGGACGAGCTACATCTTCCTCGACCGCGACCGGTTCGCCGCGCTCCGCGACGCGGGCGAGCTCCTCGAGTGGGCCGAGGTCCACGGGAACTGGTACGGGACGCCGCGCGACCAGGTTCGCGCCGCCCTCGCAGCCGGCCGCCACGCGATCCTGAAGATCGACGTCCAGGGGGCGCAGAAGGTGAAGTCGCTCGTTCCGGACGCCCTCCTCGTCTTCGTCATCCCCCCGACGCTGGAGGAGCTCTTCTCGCGGCTCCGCTCGCGCGCGACGGAGTCCGCCGACGCCCTGGAGCTGCGCCAGCGGAACGCGGCGATCGAGCTCGCCCGGCAGGAGGACTACGACCACGTCGTCGTCAACGAGACCGGGCAGGTCGAGGCGACGGCGCGGCGGATCCACGACATCATCGCCGCCGAGGCGACCGCCAACCCGGACCGCCGGATCCGCGTCTGAGCCGCCAGCGATGACGGCGCCGCCGCCGCTCCGCGCCGTCGAGGTCGCGATCGACGCCGCCGGCGCGGCGGGGGAGCGGACCTTCACGTACGGGCTCCCCGAGCGGCTCGACGACCTCGTCCCCGGGGAGGCGGTGATCGTCGAGTTCGGCCGCCGCCAGGCACTGGGGATCGTCCTCGGCCCGGCCGAGCCGCCGGACGGCGTCGCGATCAAGCCCGTCCTCGAGCGGGTCCGTGCCGACGGGCCGCTCCTCCCGCCGCTCTCGATCGAGCTCGCCCGCTGGATCTCCGCGACCTACCTCGCGCCGCCGGCCCTCGTCATCCGGGCGATGCTCCCGCCGGGGCTCCTCGAGCGGCTCGAGCTCGTCGCCGAGCTGCTGCCGGACCCCGCCGGCGGGACCGCGACCGGGGTCGGCGTCGCGACCGGCCGCGCGGACGGGCACCTCCTCGACCAGCTCGCCGCCGGTCCCCGCCCGCTCCGCGAGCTCGTCGCGCCCGAGGGGCGCGCTGCGCTCGTCCGGCGCGCGCGGGCACTCGCGGCCGGCGGGAGGATCGGGCTCGAATGGACGCTCACCGTCGCCGGCGGGGGGCCCCGCTACGAGCGGTGGCTCGAGGCGACCGCCGCCGGCCGGGAGGCGGCCCGCGGGATCGCGGCC
>JBJOLT010000054.1:0-5719 GCA_046045415.1 Chloroflexota bacterium
CAATGCGGCAGCCCTGGCCGGCGGCGCGATCTCGGCGGGCGGCGACGTGGCGATCGCCGGCTCGGAGTTCAGCGCCAACTCGACGGCGGCCGGCGACGGCGGCGCGGTCTACGGCGGCGACGACGTCGCGTCGAGCGACTCCCTCTACCGCGACAACACCTCCGGTGCGGGAGCGACGAACGGGGGCGGCGCGATCTACGCGGCGACGAGCGTCGCCTCGATCGGCGACACCTTCGACCGGAACACGGCGTCCAACGGAGGCCTCGGCGGTGGCGCCGGGGGTGCGATCCACACCGGCAGGCTCGAGGTGACCGAGGGGACCTTCGTCGGCAACTACGGTGAGTTCCAGGCGGGTGCGATCGCGTCCGGGTCCACGTCGATCGACCGCTCCACGTTCCACGCGAACTACACGAGCAACAACGGCGGCGCGATCTACGCCGCATCCCCGTCCGAGCCCGTCGTCCTCCGGAACAGCACGTTCGTCGACAACACGGCGGGCGCCTTCGGGAACGGCGCCGGTGGCGGGAACATCCTCGTCTACGCGGGCGGCGCCGACGCCACCCTCCGGATCGTCAGCTCGACGTTCGTCCAGCCGACGGCCGCGACGTACCCGTCGGTCGGCGGCCTCCACTACGTCGTCGGCACGCCGGGGAACGACGCCACCGTGGAGGTGACCGACTCGATCTTCGTCGGCGGATCCTGCCGCTTCGACCCGACCGCGTCGTCGACGACGACGACGGTCATCGGGACCAGCTACGCGGACAGCGCCTCCGACCCCTCGAACGACTGCCCCGGCATCTCCGTGACGACCGGCGACCTCGACCTCCAGCCGCTCGCCGACAACGGCGGACCCACGGCGACGATCGCACTCGGCGAGGGGAGCGTCGCGCTCGACGCGACGACCGGCGTCCTCGGCGACGGGGTCTGCGCCACCGCGACCGACCAGCGCGGCTCACCCCGCCCGTCGCGCGGCTCCTGTGACGTCGGCGCCTTCGAGGACTACCGCGATCCGAACGTCGCCCTCTCGCTCTCGACCGGCGACTCGACCACCTTCACGTACGGCGACACGGTGACGATCACCGCAACCGTCGCGACCGCCGGGGCGGGCGCCTCGGACGGGACTCGGGTTCGACTGGAGCTGCTCGGCGCGCTCGTCACCGACTGCGGCCTGAGCGACGGCACGTGCGACATCCCGCTCACCGACCTCGACGTGGGCGTCTACGCGTACGACGCGATCTTCCCCGGCGACCTCGTCTGGGACGCCACGACCGCGACGATCTCCATCGAGGTCCTCCCGAAGCCACTCGAGCCGATCACGACGGTCGAATCGAAGACGTACGACGGCACGACCGGGACGGCCGTCACCGCCTGCGAGCTCGACGGCGTCGTCGGGTTCGACGACGTGACGTGCGACGTCACCGGTGCCGCCGCGGCGTTCGCGGACGCCTCGGCCGGGGTCGGGAAGGCGGTCGCGGTCTCCGGGCTCGTCATCGTCGGCTCGAAGAGCCCCAACTACTCGTTCGGCGGCAGCGACGCGACCACCGCGACGATCTCGCCGGCGCCCCTCGACGCCACGACGAGCGTCGCGTCGAAGACGTACGACCGCTCGACCGGCGGGACCGTCCTCTCGTGCGCGCTCTCCGGACTCGTCGACGGCGAGTCGCTCGACTGCACCGGCGGGACGGCGACCTTCGCCGACCGGTCCGCGGGGGTCGGGAAGCCCGTCACCGTCACCGGGCTCACCCTCACGGGCCCGGCCGATCCCGCGAACTACGCGTTCAGCGGGACGGACGCGACGACCGCGACGATCCTTCAGGCGTCCCTCAACCCGGTCCTCTCCCCGGCGTCGAAGGTCTACGACGGATCCACCGCGACGACCGCGACCTGCTCGATCACGGGCGACTCCGACTACCGCGCCCCCGACGTCGTCACCTGCGCCGTCGTCCCCGGCTCCGTCGCCTTCGCCGAGCGGACCGCCGGGACCGGCCGGTGGGCGTCGGGCACGGTGAGCCTCGGCGGCAGCGACGCCGCGAACTACACGCTCACCTCGGCGACGGCGTTCGGGCAGGCCGACATCAGCGCCGCCACCGTCACCGCGACGATCACCGTCGCGACGAGGACCTACGACGGGACGAGCGCCGCCACGATCCTCTCCTGCTCGCTCACCGGGGTCGTCCCGGGCGACACGGTCGACTGCACCGGGGGAACCGCGAGCTTCGTCACGGTCTCCGCGGGCACGAAGGCGGTGACCGCCACCGGCGTCGGCCTCACGGGCGGCGATGCCGCGAACTACTCGTTCGACGGGACGGCGACCGGCACCGGCACGATCACGAAGCGGACCGTCCGCCTGAACGCGGACTCGACGAGCAAGACGTACGGGACGACCGACCCGGCGCTCACGGCGACCCTCTCGTCCGGCGACTTCGTCGGCGGCGAGACGGCTGGGACCGCGGGCGTCACCGGCACGGCGAGCTGCTCCCGCGTCGCCGGCGAGGCCGCGACGACCTACGCCGTCGACTGCACGGCGGGGACGCTGGCCTCGACGAACTACGCCTTCACGGGCGGGCTCGCGGGCGTCCTCACCATCCTCAAGCGGACGATCTCCGTCGCCGCGTCCGCCGCGTCGAAGACGTACCTCGGCACCGACCCGGTCCTCGGGTACGGCATCACCTCCGGATCGCTCACCGCCGGCGACTCGTTCACCGGGGCGCTCGGCCGGGTCGCCGGGGAGACCGCCGGCGACTACGACATCACGCAGGGGACGCTCGGCGTCGGCGGGCCGAACGGATCGGCCAACTACACGATCGTCTTCACCGGCGCCACGTTCACGATCGCCAAGGCCGCCACGACCGCCACCGTCACCGCGGCGCCGGTCAGCCCGGTCGTCGTGGGGACGCTCATCACGTTCACCGTCGAGGTGACGAGCGGCGCCGGTATCCCGGACGGGACGGCCGGCGTCCACGACGGCACGACCGGCGGGACGCTCATCGGGGTCTGCACGCTCGACGGCGCCGGTCGCTGCGACGTGACGACGTCGACGCTCACCGTCGGGACGCACCCGATCACCGTGACCTACGCGGGCGGGACGAACCACTCGGGCTCCGACGGGACGACGACGGTCGTCGTGGCGGCGCCCCCGGCACCGGACCCGACGGAGCGGCAGACGGTCTCGTTCGCCGGCCCGATCGGGGCGGTCGTCGGCAAGCTCCAGACGCTCCGGGCGACGGCGACCTCCGGCCTCCCGGTCCAGTTCACCTCGCTCACCGGCGGGACCTGCTCGATCGCCGGGACGACGCTCACCCCGCTCGCGGTCGGCGACTGCACGATCGTCGCGAGCCAGGGCGGGAGCTCCATCTGGGCGCCGGCCCCGCTCGTGACGCGGACCTTCCCGGTCGCCGCGACCCTCCTGCCGCTCACGATGCGGACGAGCTTCCTCATCAACGGCGAGGAGCGCCTCTCCGTCCCGATCTACGTCCGGAAGGGGACCGTCGTCGAGATGCGGCTGACGACGACCCCGGTCCTCGTCGGCCAGACGTTCGAGGTCTGGTGGCGGGTGGGCTCCGGGACGTGGAGCCGGCTGACGACCCGTCGCGTCGAGTCCTCGACCCGGGCGGCCCGCTACACGTTCACGGTCCGGCGCGACAGCGTCGCGTACCGGTGGCGCTTCGCCGGGAACGAGCTCTACCAGTGGCAGCTCGCCCCCGGACGGCGGATCTTCGGGCTCTAGCGCCGGACGGGGGGCAGGGGGCGGGGCGCCGGCGGAGCCCGCCGCGGGCGGATCCGGCGCTCCCGACTACACTGCACCCACGATGTCCCGACTCCTCCGCACCGGCGCCGTCGCCGCCCTCGCCGTCTCGCTCCTCGGCCTCCCGGTCGTCGCGCGAGCGGCCGAGCTCCTTCCGCAGTCGATCACGTTCCCCGAGCCGACCGGCGTCGTCGTGGGGCGGGAGCTCGCGCTGACGGCGACCACTTCGTCCGGACTCCCGGTCGCCTACGTCGCCCAGACGCCGGCGACCTGCGCCGTCTCGGGGACCACGCTCACGCCCCTCGCGGCGGGGGAGTGCCGGGTCGTCGCGAACCAGGCGGGCGACGCGACGTTCGCGCCCGCCGAGCCGGTGAGCGTCACGATCGTCGTCGGCGTCGCCCCCGGACTGATCGCTCTCCGCCAGCAGTTCTTCATCGGCGGCGAGGAGCGCCTCTCCGTCCCCATCTGGACGCGACTCGGGACCCGGGTTGAGATGCGCCTCGTCACGGACCCGGTCCTCGTGGGTCAGCTGGTCGAGGTCTGGTGGCAGGTGGGCCGGAGTCCGTGGCGGCTCCTGACGACCCGCCGGATCGAGAGCGCGACCCGTGCCGCCCGATACCTCTTCACCGTCAACCGCCGGAGCGTCGCGTACCGCTGGCGGTTCCCGGGGAGCGACGAGTTCGCCCCCGGCTGGAGCGCCGCGCGCCGCCTCTACGGCCGCTGACGCTTCCGCCGCTGACCGGCGTCCCCGCCGCGTAGGCGGCATCCGACACCGTCGGTTCCGGACCGCGCCCTCGCCCGGTCGCCTCGCCGTCGTCGCGGGGTGGGACCCGTCCCGCGTCGCCAGAACGCACCGAAATCGCCCGGAATGGTGACAGCACGCCTCAAAGTCCAGCGTGGCTAGTACCTCCGTACCGCTGACTCCACGCACGCGAGAACGGATGGTGCGCAGGCCACGCCAGGGAGCGAGCGACTGTCGAGCTCGATCCCACCCCTCCGGTGTGGCGCCTTGTGGAGAAGGCCCGCATGTTCGTGAACACCGTTCGAAGGCGCACGCGCCCGCTCGCACTGCTGCTGCTGGCGATCGCACAGATCGCCGCAGCGGCCCCATCGCTGATGGGGCCGACCGCCGCACTCGCAGGGACCGCACCGGCCACGGTGACGGTCGCTTCGAGCAACCTCGCGGCGGGCGTCGGCACGAGCGTGACCTTCACGGCGACCGTCTCCGGCGGCAGCGGGACGGCGACGGGGACGGTCTCGTTCTCCGACGGGACGACCGGGATCGGCTCGTGCACCCTCGCGAGCGGCAGCTGCTCCATCTCCACGAGCAGCCTCGCCGTCGGCGGCCACGCGATCCGCGCCATCTACGCCGGCGATGCGACCTACGACGTCGCGACGTCGCCGTGGATCTACCAGCGGTCGACGATCCGGTTCCGCACGTCGGCCACGGCCGGGCCCGTCTCGGCGACGACCATCGCGATCACCATCCCCGCGACCGCGGTCGCCGGGGATCTCCTCGTCGCCCAGATCGGCGTCATGCAGACGATCACGACCGCGTCGATCCCGTCCGGCTGGGCGCGCCTCGCCGCCGACCAGACCCAGGGCTCGATGCGGATGGGTCTCTTCTGGAAGGTCGCGACGGTCGCGGATCCCGGGACGTCGGTCCAGTGGGGCTTCGGCGGCAGCGCGAAGGCGGCCGCCTCCATGGTCGTGATCGCGGGAGCCGGGACCTCGGCGCCCTCGATCGCGCAGGCGCTGAACAGCACCGCCGCCACCTCCATGGCCACCCCGGCCCTCACGCTCGCCTCGTCTCGCCCCGGCCTCGCGCTCATCTTCGCCGGCCAGAACAGCGCCACCGCCGCGAGCGCCGTCGGGTCCGGGTACACGGCCGGCCCCGCGCTCGCCACGAGCGGCTCCGGCGCGACGAGCAACGCCTCGATCGGCTCCGGGTACGCGAGCGCGCCGACGTTCACG
>JBJOLT010000093.1:0-26758 GCA_046045415.1 Chloroflexota bacterium
GGCGGCGGGCACCGGGGCGGGGGCCGCCGGCGGGGCGGCGGGTCGTGGCGCCGGCGCGGACGGGGTGCCGGGGGCGGGTCGGGGACGGAAGAGCCCGGCGAGCCAGCCGAGACCGCCGCCGCCGTCGCGCCGCGTCTCCTCCCGGCCACGGACCGGGGCGACCGGACGCCGGACGGGGCGGTCGCCCCTCGCCGGCACGACGAACGTCGCGACGGGGAGCGTCCGGTGCGGACCGGTCGAGGCGGCGATCCGGGCGAGCGCGACCGTCGGGTCGTGGATCGGGCGCTCGTAGATGAGCGAGATCTCGGCCGAGGCGCGCTGGAGCGCCCGCTGCTCCTCGGAGATCCCGGCGAGCGTCTCGAGGAGCCGTCGCTCCGGTGCCGCGAGGCGGCCCTTGAGGAACGCGAGGAGGACGCGGTCGTCGCCGGGGAGGCCGGCGGCGAGGTCGGTGAGCGAGGCGCGGGCGGCGCCCGCCGTCGCGAGCGCGTACTCGAGCTCGTCGAGCGCCTGGCGGATCGCCCCGAGCGTCGGCTCCAGGCCCGGCGGACCGTCGTCGACGACCCGCGCAGCGCGCGCGGACGCGGGAGCGGACGCCCCGGCGTCCTCTCCCTCGCGGCGCACGACCCCGGCCCCGCTGTCGGCCGGGTCGGCCGACATCAGTCTCCCGCGGCGCGGGCGGTGGTCGGCGAGAGGCGGCGCTGGACCGACTCGAGGTCGGCGACGAGGCGGTCGAGCTCGCCGGTGATCTGCCCGAGCTCGCGGGCGACCGTCCGAAGCTCATCCCGCCAGGCGGCTGCGGCGGCCCGGCTCGCGGCGATCGGCCCTTCGTCGTCCTCGCTCGTCGCGAGGATCGCGATGCCGCGGTCGACGGCGTCGGCCGACGACTCGCATGCCGCGATCGCCTTCTGGAGCTGCTCCCCGGCCGAGGCCGCGAGCGTGATGGTCGAGGTGATTCCCACGGTCCCTCCGCGGTGAGGCGAGACCCGGCGCCAGTGCGGCCGGGAGGCGTATTGATACCGCATCCCCCGTTCGGTGTCCAGCGCCCCGTCGGGCGGTCGGCGGCGGTCCGGTCCGGTAGCGGTTGATCCGGGGCGGTCCGGTCCGGTCGGCACGTGTCGCACCCGGGCACCTCGGACCGCCCCGTACCCGACCGGCGGGCACGCGACCGCTAGCGCGGGAGGAGCTCCTCGGTGACGAGCTCGTCGACGGTCACCGGCCGCGCGACGAGGCCGAGCCCGGCCATGAACTCGACGGACGAGGCCCAGCCGGCGCGGTCGATCGCCCCGAACGGGACGCCTGCCGCGGGGCTCGCCCACGTCGCGATCGTCGCCTCGAGGATCGCCCGCTGGGTCGCCGGGTCGGCGGCGAGCTCCGGGACGACGGCGGTGGCCGCCGCGAGACCGATCGCCGGGTCCGCCGCGATCTCCTCCATCGCGCGGAGCGTCGCGGCGACGAAGGCGCGGAGCGCCTCGCCCTTCGCGGCGATCGTCTCGACCGAGGCGACGAGGCCGGGGCCCGGGAGCGCCGTCTCCGCAGGGACGCGGAGGACGACGACCTCCTCGCCGGCGAGCTGGAGCTGGACCGGCTCGTTGTTCGCGAAGCCGGTCGCCGCGTCGACGGCCCCCTCGGCGACCGCTACGCCCTGGCCGAAGTCCGGATACGGCTCGATCGAGACGTCGTCCGGCGTCAGCCCGGCGGACGCGAGGAGCGCCTGGAGCATCACCCAGGACGAGCCGTAGAGGCCGGGGATCCCGATCGAGCGGCCGGCGAGGTCGGCGGCACCCGCGATCCCGGAGGAGGCCTTCGCGAAGACGATCGAGGGGTTCGTGCCGTAGATCGTCGCGACGTAACGGACCGGGATCCCCTGCGAGACCGCCGGGATGACGCTCGTACCGTCCGCGGAGCCGATGTCGATCGCGCCCTGGGCGACGAGCGTGACGAGCTCGGGGTCGATCTTGTTCTGGAGCTCGACCTCGAGGCCGGCGTCGCGGTAGTAGCCGCGCTGGTCGGCGAGGTAGAACGGCGCGAACTGGACGCTCGGGATATAGCCGAGGCCGACGACGAGGCGGGTCGGGGGCGGGGTCTGCGTGGGCGTGGGCGACGGGGCGACGGTCGTCCCCGGCGTCGTCGCCGGGGGCGCGGCGGCGGGGGCGCAGGCGGCGACCGCGAGCGCTGAGGCGAGGAGCGCGGCGAGGGCTCGCGCGGGACGCGGTCGGGCGGCTCCGGTTCGGGTGGGACGCGTTCGGGACACGATGACCTCCTGGCTGGGGCGCTTCACCGGCGGCCGACGAGCGCACGCTCGACGGCGACGAGGACGAGATAGCAGGCGATCCCGAGGAGCGCGATCGTCAGCAGCGTCGCGAACATCAGCGGGATGTCGAAGAGGCTCCCCCGGGCGAGGTTGACGAGGACGCCGAGGCCGCGCTCGCCGCCGGCCCACTCCCCGACGATCGCGCCGACGACGGCGAGCGTCGCACCGACGCGCATCCCCCCGAGGATCGCGGGGAGGGCCGCCGGGATCTCCACCCTCGCGATCGACTGGAGCCGGGTCGCGCGGAAGCTCCGCGCCATCTCGACGAGCCGGCGATCGACCGAGCGGATCCCCACCATCGTCGCGACGGCGACCGGGAAGAAGACGATGAGCGCGCAGATGACGACCTTGCCGGTGAGCCCGCTCCCGAACCAGAGGGCGATGAGCGGGGCGAGCGCGAGGATCGGCGTCGCCTGGGCGGCGACGAGGTACGGCGAGAGGAGCCGCTCCGCGAGGCGGGAGCGGGCGAGGAGGATCCCGACGACGAGGGCGGCGCCCGCCCCGAACCCGAAGCCGAGGAGGATCTCGAGGAGCGTCGTCGCGACGTGCGGCGCGAAGGTCCCGTCGAGCCACGCGGCGCCGAAGCGGCCGGCGACGACGCCCGGTCCGGGGAGGATGAACGGCGGGTAGTCCCCGATCCGGACGATCGCCTCCCACACGCCGATGAAGACGACGAGGCTCGCCGCGATCGGCGCGAGCGTCCGGGCGGCCGCCCCGCGGACCCCGGTCATCGGCGTTCCTCCCCGGCGAACGGGTCGAACCACGCGGGCTCGCCCGGCGCGACGGAATCGGCGGCCGTCGTCGGTGCCACGGCGCCGCCCGCGGCGACGGGCCGGCGGACCGCCGCCTCGGCGAGGACCCGCTCGTCGTCCGTCGTGTCGACGAGGAGCCTCCGAACCTCCGCGGCGGCCCGTGCGAGCGCGGGCGACTCGAGCATCTCGAGCCGGCGCGGCCGCTCGAGACCGACCGCGACGACCCCGGCGACGCGACCGGGACGCGGCGTCATGACGACGACGCGATCGGCGAGGAGGACCGCCTCCGGGATGCTGTGCGTGACGACGAGGATCGCGGTCCCGGTCCGGTCCCAGAGGCGGAGGAGCTCGAGGTCGAAGCGGTCGCGCGTCAGGGCGTCGAGGGCGCTGAACGGCTCGTCGAGGAGGAGGACCGCCGGCTCGAGCGCGAGGGCACGTGCGATCGCGACCCGCTGACGCATCCCGCCGGAGAGTTCGCCCGGGCGCGCGTCGGCGAAGTCGCGGAGCCCCACGAGACGGAGGAGCTCGTCGACCCGGGCGGCGCTCGTGGCGCGATCGCGGCCCGCGAGCTCGAGCGGGAACGCGACGTTCGCCGCCGCGCTCGCCCACGGGAGGAGGCGCGGCTCCTGGAAGACGAGCGCGACCCGCGGGTCAGGCCCGGCGACCGGCGCGCCGTCGAGCCGGACGTCGCCGCGGTCCGCGGGGAGGAGGCCGGCGACGACGCGGAGGAGCGTGCTCTTCCCGCAGCCGTTCGGCCCGATGAGGGCGACGACCTCCCGCCGCCCGACCTCGAGGTCCATCCCGTCGAGGACGTCGAGCCGGTCGGCGCCGCGCCCGAACGCGAGGGAGACGCCGGTCAGCCGGATCGGGACCGTCTCGGTCATCCGCCGTCGCGCCTCCGCTCGCGCGCCGGGTCGCCGGCGCATCGGTCCGCGAGCTGCAGCGGGGCGGGCGGCGGCGGACCCCGTGCACGGCACGACGCCCGCAGCCTTCTTCCATCCGGACTGTACCGTCGGCTCCGCTCGGGCGGCGCATCGCGCCGCCGCCGGATCTGCTGTCACCCGGGCCGCCGACTCGTCGTCGTGCCGCCCGGGCCGCTCGTGGGCTCGCCCGCCTGCGCGGGCGCTACCACCGGTCGGGATTCTCACCCTGCCCCGAAGGCTCCGCCCGAACTCTATCACCGGGGTCGCGCACGGCCCGCCCGACGGCCGTCGCCGCGCCGTCATCCCCCGAGGGCGGCCATCGACTCCCGGAGCGCCGGATAGAGGTCGCGGTAGACCCGGTAGCGCGCCTCGTAGACCGCGGCGGTCGCCGGGTCCGGTGCGATCCGTCGCTCGACGCGGACGAGCCGCCGGACCGCGGCCTCGAGCGTCGGCGCGAGGCCGGCGCCGGATGCCGCGAGGACGGCCGCGCCGACGACCGCCGTCTCGCCGCTCCCGAGGAGCGCGACGGGGACGCCGAGGACGTCGGCCTTGATCCGCGCCCAGAGGTCGCTCCGCGCCGGCCGGCCCGCGAGACGGAGCTCGACGAGCGGGACGCCCGCGGCACGGATCGGCTCGGCGACGTGTCGGAGCGCGAGGGCCGCCGCCTCGAGGACCGCCCGTGCGAGGTGGGCGCGTCCATGGTCGAGCGTGAGTCCCACGAAGGCGCCGCGGGCGGCGTCGTCGAAGATCGGCGCCCGCTCGCCGGCGAGGTACGGGAGGAAGACGAGTCCGCCCGCACCGGCCGGGACGGGGGCCGCCTCGGCGAGGAGCGTCTCGAGCGGGACGCCGCCGAGGATCGGCCCCGCGAGCCAGTCGAGCGCGGCGCCGGTCGCCGCCATCGCGCCGCCGAGGACCCATCGCCCCTCGATCGGTGCCGGTGCGACGAACGTGCCGGGAAGGTCGACCGGCGCCGCCGCGTAGATCCCGATCCCGCCGGACGCGCCCCCGGTGTCCACCGCCTCGCCCGGCTCGAGGAGCCCCGCGCCGAGCATGCTCGCCGTCCCGTCGTTCACGCCGGCGATCACCGGGATCCCCGGGGCGAGCCCGAGCCGGTCCGCGAGCTCGGGCCGAAGGCCGCCGAGGCGCGCACCTACCGGGAGGGGCGGCGGGACGAGCGCCGGGTCGAGCCCGGCGGCGCGGAGCTCGGCCGGCTCGAGCGCCCGCTCGTGAGCCTGGAGCGAGGTGGCCGCGACGCCGGTGAGATGGAACCCGAGCGCGTCCCACGCCGTCGCCGCCCACCGTGCCCGCGCGACGGCCCCGGGATCCGCCGCCGCGACCCAGGCGAGCCGCGGCAGGAGCCCGAAGCCGGTCGCCGCGACCCGCCGGTCCTGCCAGGTGATCGCCGGCCGCACCGGGCGCCCCGCCTCGTCGAGGAGCGCGATCGTCGGCCCCTGGCCGACGCCGCAGATCGCCGCGACCCCGATGCCGCCGCCTGCCGCCGCGAGCACCGCGCGGGTCGCCGCCTCGAGCGCCTCCCACCAGCGGCCGGGGTCCTGCTCCGCGCGGCCGTCGTCGCCGCGATCGGTCGGGTAGGCCGCGCTCCCGGCGCCGAGGAGCCGCCCGTCGAGGGCGAGGAGGCCGACACGGAGCTCGGTCGTCCCTAGGTCGATCCCGAGGAGCCCGCCCGCCCCGTCCGTCAGCGTCGGCATCGCCGCATCCTAGCAGCGGGGCGGCGCCGTCTAGAATCCGGGCGTGAGCGAGTACTACACGATCGACCGTGCGAACGACCGCCTCCCCGCGGTCGCCGAGACGCTCGACCTCCTCCGCACGCAGCGGCTCGAGCTGATCCGGCTCCGCGACCGCTACGTCCGGCTCACCGGCACGACGATCGACGACGCCTCGGCGGTGGACCCGTCGCTCGCCGGGGCCGGCCGCCGCGGGGACGCACCGGGCGAGGACGGGACGGATGCCGGCAGCGCGGGGATCGACGAGCCGCAGCTGATCGCGCTCAGGGTCCGGGCGATCGTCGACCAGATGGGGGCGGCGGTCGCCCAGCTCGACCGATGGTCGGTCGCGCTCCGCGACATCGAGAGCGGCCTCATCGACTTCCCGGCGCTCGCGGGCGGCCGCCACGTCTGGCTCTGCTGGCGGCTCGGCGAGCCGACGGAGATCGCGTGGTGGCACGAGCACGAGGCGGGCTTCGCCGGGCGACGGCCCCTCGCGGAGATCGGCTGACCGAGGCTCAGCCTCGGCGGCGGAGCCTGCCGAGGAGCTCGCGAGCGCGGGCGGGGTGGGCGACCGCCCAGCCGATGACGATCAGGATGATGAAGTTGATCGTCCCCACCCCGGCCGCGTTCAGGTAGCCGATCTGCTGGCCGATCTCGCCCTCGAGCTTCAGCGCCGGGATCGTCGCCCCGAGGATGCCGAGCTGGAAGAACGGCGGCTGCGGTGCGAGGTTCGCGCAGGCAGCCGACGCGACGGTCCGCTCGGCGGTGGTCCCGCCGATGAGGAAGGCCTCGGAGCCGTTCACGACGGCCGTCGCACCCACGAGCCCGCTCTCGGGGAGATCGGTCGCCGGGAGCGTCTGCCAGCCGGCGATCTCCCCCTCGGCGGACGGGGTCGTCCAGTAGAGCTCGTTCTCCGGCCCGGAGCCGTCCGCACCGCCGACGAGATAGAGGACGCCGTTCGCCGTGAAGCCCGCGGCACCGGTCCGTGCCTCGGGGAGGTTCACCTCGTCGGAGATGCCGAACCGGGCGATCCCTCCGGCACCCTCCTCGCCCTCCGGCACGAGATCGCCGCGCTGGACGGCACCGACCGGTCCGTTCGCGTCGCTCCCGCCGTAGACCCAGAGGTGATCGCCGATGAGGGCGGCGGTCGCGTGCGCCTGCGGGCGGACGAGCTCCGCCTGCGGCACCCACTCCGTCATCGCGCCGTCGGCGTCGAAGGTCGACTTCCAGACCGAGGCGACCGGCCCCGCACCGTCCTCGCCGCCGACGAGGAAGACCCCGTCGCCGGCGACCGCGAGCGCCGCCCCGCTCCGTGGCGCGGGAAGGTCGATCGGGAGCCCGGCCTCGGCGGCCGACTGCCAGTCGCCGAGCTCACCGGTCGCACCGTCGATCGGGAGGACCCAGGCGTCGGTCGTCGGAGCGCCCGCCGCATCGGTCCCGCCGAGGACGACGACGTTCCCGGCGACGAACGCGGCCGCCGCGCTCCGGACGCCGGCGGGGAGCGCCGGGCCGACGCTCCACTCGGAGAAGTTGCCGTTCGGGTAGAGGGTCGAGACGTAGACGCTCGTCGTCGCCTCGCCGTCCTCGCTCGCGGCGCCGCCGATGTAGACGAGCTTCGTCCCGGCGACGACCGCCGTCCCGCCGGTCCGCGGCTCGGGGAGGGCGAGCTCCACCGGGGAGGGCTCCCACGGGAGGATCGCGCCGGCCGGCGCCGGACAGGGGAGCGTCTTGTTCGACGGAGGGCAGAGGTTGACGGGCGACCAGCCGAGGAGGCCGATGTCGATCGTCGGGAAGACGGTGAAGTAGTAGGCGCGGTCCGGGATGTACCCGAGCATCACGATGATGAGGAGGAACCAGAGGAAGGCCTTGACCGAGGCCCAGGACCAGCTGTCGGCGTCGAGCAGCCCGAAGAGGACCCGCCGCCTGGGCCCGGTCCCTCCGGTGAGCGCCTCTCCCGCCATCGTCCTCCATCCCGCCGCCGTCCCCGTCCCTCCGGAGCCCGGCGGCGCCTCCGTCCCCGTCAGGGGGCGACCGTCAGGGTCCCCGTCATGTTCGGATGCACCGTGCAGACGAACGCGTACGTCCCGGCGGCGAGCGCGGGGACCTGGTACGTCCGCGTCTCCACCCCGTTGAAGATGTCGCCCTTCCAGACCGAGGTCCGGTTCGCGTCGAGGATCTCCACGTTGTGCGGGATCCCGGCGTCGTTGTTCGCGAAGACGATCTCGAAGGGCTGGTCGGCCGGCGCCTCGAGCTCGGCCTTGTCGAATGCGATGTTCAGCGCGCCGATCTCGAGCGTCGCCGCGGCGGCCTCCCCGCCACCCATCGTCGGGGCGGGCGTCGCGCCGCCACCGCTCGCGAACGCGTCGGCCCAGCACGCGGGGACCGGCGTCGCGTCGGGGGCCGGCTCCCACTCCGCGTCGCGCCAGCCGGTGAACGTCTTCTCCTTCCCCGTCGCCGGGTCGATCTCCGGCTCGAGGAACTCGGGGTCGCGGACGACGTACTCGCGCTCGTCGGTCGCGCGGAGGAAGGCGATCAGCTCGTTGATCTGCATGTAGTTGAGCGGCCCGGGCGGGCTCGAGATGTCGGCCCAGGCAGGCATGATGCTGTTCGCGTTCCCGCAGACGTAGCGGCCGCCGACGATGAGGACATTCCGCAGGTAGCCCTCGTTGAGGTGGGCGAAGAGCTTCGACTGGTCGTTGAGGACCGGCCCGATCCCGCCCTCGCCCATCTCGCCGTGGCAGCGGGCGCAGTTCGCCTGGTAGATGTTGTAGCCCGCCTCGACGAGCGTCACCTGCTGGTCCTCGGTCTCCGCGGCGAGCCGGCTCTCCGCCGGGACGAACGGGAGCCCCTTGAGGACCGACGGGAAGCCGAGCTCGTAGAGGTAGTAGATCGTCACGAAGAGGATGACGACGAGGATCGCGAGGAAGCCGACGGTCCGGGCGCTCGCGCTCTGGCGGACGATCCCGGCGGCGCGCTCCGGGGTGAGGCCGAACGCGTGGGCGGATGCCGGCGCGCTGAAGCGCTCGACCGGCGCCGGCTCCACCGGTCGCTCGATCGGGAGGCGCTCGCCGGGGGTCGCGGGACGGTCGCTCATCGGGTCGTTCGTCATGGGATCAGATGCACCCGACCGGGCTCTTCGGCGGGATGATCCCCGGCTGGCCGACGGCGATCGGGAGCGGGCCGAGGGTGATCTTCCCGGTGTCGACGGTGAGGACGCCGTCCCCGTCGACGCTGACGGCGAACCGGTCCATCCCGCGCGGCGCGGGGCCGTACTGGGCGCCCGCCGCCTTCACGCCGAGCCGGTCGTAGCGCGAGCCGTGGCACGCGCACTCCAGCCAGTAGCTCCGCTCGCACGGGTTCGGGCGACAGCCCAGATGCGGGCACCGCTGGTACATGACGCGGACGTTCAGCGCCGTCCCGTCGCCGCTCGGGTCGTCGCCCGGGACGAACTGCTGCTTCGCGGGATCGACGAGGACGACGAAGGCGCGCGCGTCGGCGTAGTAGGCGGGGAAGCCCTGGTCGAAGGGGATCGTCGAGTTCTGGGTCTTGATGGAGTCGTAGCTCCCGAGGACGATCTTCCCCCCGAAGCCGCCGGCGAGGTTCGGCCAGATGAAGCCGACCGTCCCGGCCGCCGCCTCGAGGAGCCAGACGCCGATCCCCGCCGCGAGCGAGGTGCGGATCAGCTGCCGGCGGGAGAGGCCCTGGACCTGCTCGTGCCGGAGGGCCTTGATCGCCTCCCTCGTGATCGCAGCCGGCTTCGCGGCCGGCTCGACGTGGTAGTTGCTCATGACGGTCGCGTGGTCCTGCTCAGAGTGCGAAATGGAGGCCGGGGACCTGGAGGTACGGGATCACCATCGCGTAGCCAGGACCGCGGAAGAAGATGCCGATGAACGTGACGACGAGCCCGAGGATGCAGAAGAAGGTGAAGAGCATCACCGCGGTCTTCCGCTCCGTCGGGCGGGTCGCGTAGAGGTTCCCCCGGTCCACGTACGGGATGAGCGCGGCCCCGACGAGGACGAAGGTCGGGACGAGGACGCCGGCGACCGTCGGGTGGAAGTAGGCGAGGAGTTCCTGGAGGCCGAGGAAATACCAGGGCGCCTTCGCGACCGCCGGGGTGACGTTCCCGTTCGCGAGCGCCTCGAGCGGCGCGTTGATGAAGAGCCCCATCATCAGGAGGAAGATCGTCATGACGCCGGCCGCGAGGAACTCGATCGAGAGGAGATGCGGCCAGGTCATCACCGTGTCGTCGGGCTCCTTCTGGACCCTGACGACGGCGTCCTGCTTCACGAGGGCGAGGAGCCGATAAGGGCGCGCCGACATCGGGACGCGCTGCTTGTCGATCTCCGTCCGGCGGGACGGGTCGACCGGCAGGACGACGCGCCGCTCCGGCGACTTGGTGTCGGTCATGCCACCGGCCCTCCCGTCCGCACGTCGCTCACAGCGGCCCCGAGATCCCGCCGTCCTTCCGGATCCGCCAGAAGTGGACGGCGAGGAAGACGGCGGTGACGAGCGGGAAGACCATGATGTGGAGGACGTAGAAGCGGAGGAGCGTGTTCTGGCCCACCTCGATCCCGCCGAGGAGGATCAGCTTCGTCGGCGTGTTGAAGAGCGGCGCGTACCCGCCCATGTTCGTCCCGATCGTGATCGCCCAGTACGCGATCTGGTCCCACGGGAGGAGGTAGCCCGTGAAGCTCAGCATGATCGTCAGGAAGAGCAGGACGACGCCGACGACCCAGTTGAACTCGCGCGGCGGCTTGTAGGCCCCGTGGTAGAAGACCCGCATCATGTGAAGGAAGACGAAGAAGACCATGAGGTGGGCGGCCCACCGGTGGACGTTCCGCGTCAGCAGGCCGAACGTGACCGACGACTGGATGTTCAGGATGTCCGAGTACGCCATCGTCGCCGACGGTACGTAATAGAACATCAGGTAGACGCCGGTGATCGTCAGGACGAGGAAGAGGAAGAACGAGAGCCCGCCGAGGCAGAACGTGTACGCGAAGCGGACGGCGTGCTGGCGCACCCGGACCGGGTGGAGGTGGAGGAAGACGTTGTTCATGACCGCGTACGCGCGCGAGCGCTCGTCGGTCGGATAGGGGTTCCGGAAGAGCGACTTCCAGACGGCGCTGCTGCGGATCGTGTCGTCGACCCGCTCGAGGAAGCTCACCTCGGTCCTCCTGCCACGCCCGGCGTCCCCGCGAGCTGGGCGTCCCGGTACGACTCCTTGTAGAGCCGGCCGTCGCTCGAGATCTCCTGAAGCTCGAACCGCTCCATGGTAATGGCGTCGAACGGGCATCGCTTGACGCAGAGCGCGCAGCGGATGCACCGCTCCTCGTCGAGGATCATCGCGGCGCCCTGGCTCCAGCCGTACGCCTCCTCGATCTCGGGGAGGAGCCCCTCGGTCTTCAGCTGGTTGACGTCGACCATGTGGATGACGCCCTCGGGACAGACGTCGGCGCAGGCGCCGCAGAGGGTGCAGCGGAACGGGTCGAACCAGATGTTGAAGTTGCACATGAGGCAGCGGGTCGACTCGGCGACCGCCTGGGTCGCCCCGTAGCCGAGCTCCACCGGCGTCGCGAAGTTGACCCGCGCATCCGCGGACGGGAAGCGCTCCTGGAGCTGGACCATCGGGATGTGCTGGCGCGGGATGACGTCGTAGAGCTCCGGCATCTCGTGACGCCAGGAGCTGACGATCCGGACGTTCGGCGAGACGGTGACGTCGGCGCGGCCGGTGAGGTAGCGGTCGATCGCGTACGCGCACTTCTTGCCGTGGCCGGCCGCCTCGATGAGGGTCGCCGGCCCGGTGACGAAGTCGCCGCAGGCGAACACGCCCTTCACGTTCGTCGCGTAGGTCGCGGGGTCCACCTTCACCCGGCCGCGGTTCACCTCGAAGCTCGACTCGACCGGGAGGAAGGTGAGGTCGGCGGCCTGCGAGAGCGCCGGGATGACGGTGTCGGCCGGGATGACGAATTCGGAGCCCTCGATCGGGACCGGCGAGCGCCGCCCCGAGGCGTCCGGCTCGCCGAGCCGGTTGCGGATGAACCGCACGCCCGTGACGTGGCCGTCGTCGCCGAGGATCTCGATCGGGCTGGCGAGGAACTCCATCCGGACCCCCTCGCGCTCCGTCTCGCCGAGCTCCTCCTCGTCGACGACGAGCTCGGAGCGCGTCCGCCGGTAGACGATCGAGACGTTCTCGGCACCGTGGCGGAGGCTCGTCCGCGAGCAGTCCATCGCCGTGTAGCCGCCGCCGATGACGACGACGTTCCGCCCGACGACGACCTCCTCGCCGAGGTTCGCCCGCTTCATGAAGTCGACGCCGTACTGGACCCCCTCGAGGGCCGCGCCGGGGACGTCGAGGACGACCGCGTTCATCGCGCCGGCGGTGATCGCGATCGCGTCGAACTCCGACTGGAGCTGCTCGAACGTGACGTCGACGCCGACGGTCGTGTCGTAGACGAACTCGACGCCGAGCCGCTCGATGAGCCGGACGTCCATCTCGATCGCCTCGCGCGGGAGGCGGAAGGCGGGGACGCCGATGAGCATCGTCCCGCCCGCGTACGGGTTGCTGTCGTAGACGGTGACGCCGAACCCCTTCATCGCGAGCTCCCGCGCGACCGCGAGGCCGGCCGGGCCGGCGCCGACGACGGCGACCCGCTCGCTCCGCGGCGTGATCGCCGGCATCGCGTCCGGGATCCCGGACGCCTCGTGCCACTCGACGAGGAAGCGCTTCATCGCACGGATCGCGAGCGGCCGGTCGATGTCGCCGCGGCGGCAGGCCCGCTCGCACGGGGCGGAGCAGACGTACGCGCACATCGCCGCGACCGGGTTCGGCTCGCGGCTGAGGATGTACCCCTCCTCGAACCGCCCCTCGGCGGCGAGGTTCAGGTAGCCGCGGCAGTTCGTCCCGACCGGGCAGGCCTCCTGGCACTCGATGTTGCACTGGAGCCAGGAAGCGTCGACCGGCTGGACGAGGAACTCCTGGTGGGGGTCGATCGCCACGGTCCGGGGCTGCCTCTCGAGCGCTGATCTGCTGGGCGCCTGGCCCGGAGGGCCGCGGCGGCTTGGTCGGGGGCGGCGGGGGGCGGCGCGAGCGGCGTCCCGGCGGCGTCCCGCGTCCGGCGCGCGAGCCGGGGGCCGTCCTCAATCTACCATCGCCCGAGCGTGCGCTGCAAAGGCGAGGGGAGCGAGGGGCCGGTCAGTCCCCCTCCGGCGTCGCCTCCGGCTCCTCCTCGAGGGCGATCACCCGGAACGCCTCCGCCGCGTCGACCCCGACGACGGCCCCCTCCTCGGCCGCCCACCGGCGGATCCGCGCGTCGAGCTGCTCCGGCTCGTGGATCTGGCTCCGGTGCGCGGCGAGCGCCGCCACCTTCCGGCCGATCGTCGCGGTGACGTCGACCCGGATCGTCGGGGCGGCCGACCAGAAGAGATAGATCGCCCGGACGCGATGCGGCGCGAGGCCGGCCCGGGCGAGGCCCGGGAACGACATCGGGTTCTGCGCGGCCGGGTAGACGGCGTCGACCGCCGCGAGACCGGCGGCGCGGTGGTCCGTGTGGTTCACGCCGCCGCCCGGGTAGAAGAGCGTCTCCGGATCCTGGCAGAGGACGACGTCCGGGCGGAAGCCGCGGATCTCCCGGACGAGGAGCTCGCGGAGCGCGAGGTCGTTCGCGAGCGCGCCGTCCGGCTGGTGGAGGAACGAGACCGCGTCGTACCCGACGATCGCGGCGGCGGCCCGCTGCTCCGCCTCCCGGGTCAGGCCGAGCTCGAGCGGGTCGAGGTCCGGGTCCTCGCCGCCGGCATCGCCGCTCGTGCAGCAGACGAGCCGGCCGACGGAGCCCGCGTCGATCCACCGCGCGGCCGTCCCCGCGGGGCCGAAGTCGGCGTCGTCCGGGTGCGCGACGATCACCATGAAGCGCGCGGGGCGCCGCTCGTCGGGTACCGCCGCGGCCGGGGCCGTCTCCGCCGTCACGCCTCGTCTCCCTCCATCGATCCTCCGCGTCGCGCCGCCGCGTCCCGTCCGTGACCGGTACGTGACCCGTCCGCCGCGACGGGAGTAGACTCTTCGCGAGGCTCCGCTCGTATCCCCCCACGAGCGGAGCCTCGTTCCGTCCCGGGGTGCTCGCGGCGACCGCCCTCAGCCCGCGGCGCGCGCCTCCCGGATCGTCGCGAGGACCTCCGCCGGGTGCCCGTCCGGGGCGACCGCGGGCCAGGCGCGGACGATCCGCAGGTCGGGCCCGACGAGGTAGCTCGAGCGGATGATCCCGGTGAAGCGCCGCCCGTCGCGCTCCCGCTCCCCCCACGCCCCGTACGCGTCCGCGACCGCGTGGTCGGGGTCGCAGAGGAGCGAGAACGGGAGCCCGAACTTCGCCCGGAAGGCGGCATGACTCGCCGCATCGTCCGGACTGATCCCCCAGACGACCGCGGACTCGACGGCGAACGAGTCGTGCGCGTCGCGGAACTGGCACGCCTCGATCGTGCAGCCCGGCGTGTCGTCCTTCGGATAGAAGTAGACGACGGTCCAGCTGCCGCGGCGGTCGGCGAGACGGTGGAGGGTCCCGGCGTCGTCGCGGAGCTCGATCGCGGGGGCCGGCGAGCCCTCGGCGGGCGTGGTCCGGGCGGTCGGTTCGCTCATGCGGGGAGCGTATCAGCCCGGCGGGAGCGTCTCGACGACGAGGAGCCGCCCGCGCTCCAGCTCGACCGAGGCGACCGCAGCGGCCCGACGGTTGGAGATCCCGCGCGCCGGCCCTGCCGCGAGCGTGCCGCCGGAGAGCGGGTAGTCGAGCCCGGCGGTCGTGACGCCGACCGCGTCCTCGCCGAACGGGATGAGCGAGACGAGGTCGCCGGCGCGGCCGGCGAGGGTGCGGCGGACCGGGGACCCGTCGGCGGCGGGCGCCACGACGAGGCCGACGCGCGTCCGGCCGTCGACGAGGCGGACGTCGCGCCCCCCGAGCGCCGGGTGGGCGAGGAGCGCCACGTTCGCGAGGAGGTGGTCGAGCCGCGGCCCGCCGAAGGCGCCGACGACCGTGAGGTCGCCCGCCCCCCGGCGGATCGCCGCGAGGATCGCGAGCTCGGTGTCCGACTCGTCCTTCTCCGCCGGGGCGCGCTCCGCGGCGACGCCGGCGGCCTCGAGCTCGGCGAGCCGCTCGGGCGCGAGCGAGTCCATGTCGCCGACGACGAGGTCGATCCGGAGCCCGAGCGCGAGCGCGCCGTTCGCGCCGCCGTCCGCGGCGACGACGAGGTCGACCCCGTCCGCCCAGCCCGGCCACGCCTCGTCGAGCGCGGCGCGGGACGGCGCCTCCCCGTCCGCGACGACGAGCGCCCTCACCGGGCCGGGCCGGCCGGGCCGGCGGGACCGTCGGGGAGGAGTCCGGCGGTCCACGCGGCGACCGACGGGCTCGTCTCCGCGGCGCCCGCGGCGAGGAGCGCCGCCGCCGGCCCGACGAGCGAGGGGATGCCGATCGAGCGGACGCCGGCGGCGGCGGCCATCCGCATGTCCTCGACGGTGTCCCCGACGTAGAGCGCGTCCGACGGCCCGACACCGTCGAGCCGGCCGATCGCGTGGAGGAGCGGCGCGGGGTGGGGCTTCTGCTCCACGAGGTCCGTCCCGTAGACGACGACCTCGAAGATCGCCTCGAGCCCGTGGTGGGCGAGGAGCGGCGCGACGACCTCGCGGTGACCGGCGGTGACGAGGCCGAGCCGGTAGCCGGCGCCGTCGAGCCGGACGAGGGCGTCGCGCGCCCCGTCGAAGAGCTCCGTCGAGCCCCCGGCGTGGTAGGCGGCGAGCCAGCGCTCGTTCGCCTCGTCGATCCGGTCGGCCGGTACCCCGAGCCGCGCGTACATCAGCCGCCAGTCGGGCGACGCGTGGCGGAGGTAGATCGCCTCGTCGAACGGGAGGCCGAACGCCTCCATCACCGCGACGTTCGCCTCGTAGAGCCGACCGATCGAATCGGCGAGCGTGCCGTCCCAGTCGAAGAGGATCGCCGTGGCATCCATCGCGGCGATGCTACCGCGCTGCCGTGCGGCGGGCCGGTGCTACCATCCGGCCGTGGCCGAGCGCGAGACCCCCTCCCCCACGACCTCCTCCCTCCCCGCCGCCGTCCGCCGCGTCATCGAGGCCGCGGAGCGGAAGGGCGTCACCCTGGAGATCACCGTCTTCGGCGAGTCGACCCACACGGCGGAGCAGGCGGCCGCGGCGGTGGGCGCCGAGCTCGGTCAGATCGTGAAGTCGCTCGTCTTCGTCGTCCCCGGGAGCGACGGCGGGGAGCACCTCCCGGTCCTCTGCCTCGTCTCCGGCGCCAACCGGGTCGACCTCGCCCGCCTCGCGGCGGTCACCGGGGAGCCCGCGATCCGGCGGGCCACCGCGCGCGAGGCGAACGACCTGACCGGGTACGTGATCGGCGGGATCCCGCCGCTCGGCCATGCGTCGTCCCTCCGGACGATCATGGACCCGGACCTCGGGCGCTTCCCCGTCGTCTGGGCGGCGGCCGGCACGCAGAACGCCGTCTTCCCCGTCCCGCCCGCGACCCTTCGGAGCCTCGCGAACGCGACGGTCGCCCCGATCGCCGAGGAGCCGGCGAGCTCGCCGACGACCGTGCCGCCGGCCGGGAGCGCCCCGGACCCGGGGGCCGCCTGAGCGACGTCGGCCGCTCGACGGTCCAGTACCCGGGCGCAGTCCGGGTCGGGTACCGGTGGGGCGGGAGCGGGAGCGGCGCCGAGGTCTTCGGCCTGAGCGAGGCGGGCGGGACGCTCGTCGACCACGGATCGCTCGGCGGGCCCGATCCGGACGCCATCTGCCGCGCCGAACTCCGGGTCGAGAGCCCGGGCGGCGCGTGGACGGCGCGGCTCGCGTCCCCGATCTTCGACACGCCGGCCGGCCTCCTCTGGGACACGACCGGGCTCCTCGTCGTCACGTACGGCTTCACGACGTACGGCTTCGACGCGCGGAGCGGCGAGCTCCGCTGGTCCCACCGTTCGGCGACGCCGCTCGTCGGTGCGTTCGGGGCCCCGCGGCTCGACCACGTCGTCGTCCAGGGCGAGCTCGAGACGTTCGCGATCGACCCCGCGGGCGAGGTCGTCTGGCGGGTCGCCCATTCCGACGTCGTGGCGGAGGCGGAGCTCGTCGGGGGGAGGCTCGTGCTCCGGAGCTACGGCGGCTCGATCTCCGCGCTCGACCCTGCGACGGGGCGTACGGCCGGCTGAGCCCCGCCGGACCGAGCGCGGCGCGGACGGGCCCGCGGACGGGCCTGCGGACGGGTGGGCGCCGGCGGACGGGCGGGCGCCGGAGGCGGCGCTGGGGACGGATGGTGGAGAACCGGCTTCCGCGCCGGAACCTCGTGGACAACCCCCGTTGACCCCGGACCGGACCGGACCGTATCGTCCGATTCGAGCCCGGAGGTGCCGAGAACGCGCTAATGGCGGCGAGCGATCGCAGCCCACGCGCCGAGTAGGTTCCTTCGGGCTCCTTCGCGTCCCCGGCCGTATCATCGCCCGGTGACTCCCCCGCTCCTCGTCGGCGTCGGCATCGCCGCACTCGCCCTCGGAGCGGCGATCCTCCGGACATTCGGGCCGGGCTTCCGGATCGGGCGGCTCCTCTCCGCCGCACCGCGCGTCACCGTCGGGGACGCGCTCGCCCTCGCCGCATCGGGTCGCGACCGGTACGTACGGATCGACGGCCGCGTGGACGCGGCGGACCCCTTCGAGGACGAGCACGGCCGACCCCTCGTCATCCGGCGCGTCCGGCTCGAGGCGCGCGAGGGCGGCCGGTGGCGGTCGCTCGACACGACGCGACGGGGCGTCCCCTTCTCGCTCGACGAGGGGCTCGACTCGCTCGCGGTCGACGAGGCCGCGCTCGACGAGGGGCTCGTCGTCATCCCCCGGGAGTCCACCGGGCGGGCGGGCGACGCCCCGGATGCGCTCCCGCCCGGGCTCGACGCCGCGACCGAGGTCCGGCTCCGGATCGAGCAGCTCTCGACCGTCGACCATGCGATCGTCTGCGGGGTGCCGCGGATCGGTCCGGACGGCGCGCCGGTCCTGACGGCCGGGCTCGGGCGGCCGCTCGTCCTCACGAACCTGGGGCGGGACGACGCGATCCGGCTCCTCGCCGGCGGGAGCCGCGCCCGGCCGCTCGCCGCAGGGATCGCGCTCGCTGCGGGGATCCTCCTCATCGTCGCCGGCCTCGTCGCGTCCCTCGCCGCGCCGTCGCCGGTCGCCGGGGCCGAGCCGACCGCGAGCCCGGGGGCGGCCGAGCCGTCCACCGGCCCCGGGAGCGAGGGGGACCGGACGGAGGCGGGCGACACGCGGAGTTCCGGCGTGGGGCCGTCGTTCATCGGCGAGCCGCTCCTCGCGATCGGCGGCGTCCTCGGGCTCGGGATCGCGACCCTCCTCGTCACGCTCGCCTGGGTCCGCCTCACCGGCGGTCGCCGGTCGGACGATCCGCCGGACGGCGCGCCGCCGGGCGCCGGTCCGCCGGGCGCCGGTCCGGACGGCGGGCCCGCGCTATCCTCGCCGGCGTGACCACGGCCGACCGCCCCGCGCCCCGGATCGTCGTGACCCTCGCGGATCCGACGCTCGCAGCCGACCCGGCGGACCGCGCGATCGCGGAGCGGAAGAACGACCTCTACGTCGCGTCGGTCGCACGCCACGGCGCGACGCCCGTCCCGCTCGATCCGCGGAGCGGCGCCGACGAGCGCCGCGACGCGTTCGCGGGGATGGACGGGCTCCTCCTCACCGGCGGCGCGGACATCGACCCGGCCCGCTACGGCGAGCCGGTCGCCGGATCCGTCGGGATCGAGCCGGAGCGGGACGCCCTCGAGGCGGCCGCCTGGGCCGCCGCCGCGGACCGCCACGTGCCGGTCCTCGGGATCTGCCGCGGCCTCCAGGCGATCAACGTCTTCTCGGGAGGCCGGCTGATCCAGCACGTCGACGGCCATTCGGGGCCGGCGTACGGGAAGGGGCCCGCCGCGACGCACGCGATCCGGATCGTCGCCGGGAGCCGGCTCGCCCGGATCCTCTCGCCGGCGCGTGCCGTCGCGACGCTCGAGGTGAACACGTACCACCACCAGGGGATCCGGGCGGGCGACCTCGCGCCCGGTCTCGTCCCGAGCGCCTGGGCGACGAGCCCGGCCGGCGACCTCGTCGAGGGGTTCGAGTCGGGCGCCGGACGCCTCATCCTCGGGGTCCAGTGCCACCCGGAGCGGACGGACTCGACCCCGGAGCAGTTCGAGCGGCTCTTCGGGTTCTTCGTGGACGCGTGCCGCGGCGCGCCGGGCGGAGGCCGCCGCTAGAGGCGTCCCGCCTCGACGATCCGCTGGAGGAACTGGCGGGTCCGGGGCTCCCGCGGGGCTCTGAAGATCTCGTCGGGTCGCCCCTCCTCGAGGATCACGCCCCCGTCGAGGAAGCAGACCCGGCTCGCGATCTCGCGGGCGAACCCCATCTCGTGCGTCGCGATCACCATCGTCATCCCGCCGGCCGCGAGCTCGCGGATCACGCCGAGGACCTCCGCGATCAGCTCGGGATCGAGCGCGCTCGTCACCTCGTCGAGGAGGAGGAGCTCCGGCTGCATCGCGAGCGCCCGGATGATCGCGACGCGCTGCTGCTGGCCGCCGGAGAGGCGGTCGGGCACCTCGTCCCGCTTCTCCGCGAGGCCGAACCGCTCGAGGAGGGCGAGCGCCTCGGCCGTCGCCCGGTCGCGGGGGGTCCCGAGGACCTTCCTCGGAGCGAGCGTCACGTTGTCGAGGACGCTCATGTGCGGGAAGAGGTTGAACGACTGGAAGACGATCCCGATCCGCCGCCGGACCGCGTCGAGATCCACCCGCGGCGCCGTGATCTCCTCGCCGCCGACGACGATCCTGCCGGCGTCGATCGGCTCGAGGAGGTTGATGCAGCGGAGGAGCGTCGACTTGCCGGAGCCGGACGCGCCGATGAGGCAGACGACCTCGTGCTGGGCGACGGTGAGGTCGATCCCCCGGAGGACCTCGAGCCGGCCGAACGACTTGCGGACGCCCTCGACGACGACCGCGGGCCGGGAGACGGACCCGGGACCCGGTCCGGGGATCGGCCCGGGGGTGAGACCGCTCATCCCGCCCTCCCGGCGGCCCTGCCGCGCCGGTCGCGCTCGACGAGCCAGTCGGTGAGGCGGGCGAGCGGGAGCGTCAGGAGGAGGAAGACGAGCGCGGTCCCGAAGTACGGCGTGAAGTTGAAGGCGGCGGCCTTCACGATCTGCGACTGCCGGAAGATCTCGACGACGCCGATGTACGAGACGAGGACCGTGTCCTTCTGGAGCCCGATGAAGTCGTTGAGGAGCGGCGGGATCACCCGCCGGACGGCCTGCGGGACGACGACGTGGCGGAGCGACTGGAGTCGGCTGAGGCCGAGCGAGCGGGCGGCCGCGTCCTGGCTCGGGTGGACCGACTCGATCCCCGCCCGGTAGACCTCCGAGACGTACGCCGAGTAGACGAGCGTCAGCGAGACGACCGCGTAGAGGAAGGGGTCCACGGGGACGCCCGCGAGCCCGAGACCGGGGATGCCGAACCCGAGGATGTAGACGACGAGGACGCCCGGGATCGCCCGGAAGATGTCGACGTAGACGGTGGCGAGGAGCCGGATCGGGAAGAGGACCGGCCCCGGGAGGCTCCGGAGGATCGCGATCACGAGCCCGAGGACGAGGATGAGCGCCTCGGCGATCAGGAAGAGCCGGACGTTCACCTCGAACGCGGCGACGATCCCGGGGAGCGTCTCCGCGAACGTCTCCGCGTCGAGGAACGAGCGGCGGACCGCCTCCCAGCCCGGCGAGCTGACGACGACCCACGCGAGGCCGCCGAAGAGGAGGACCGTGCTCCCGAGCGCGACGAGGGTCGAGCGGAGGGCGACGCCGGTCGTCGCCCGTGCCGCCATCGGCCGGCTCCTCGCGCCCGGGGGCGGGTCGCGCGCTAGGGCTGGAGGACCTTCGCGTTCACCTTGTCGGCGAGCCACTCCTGGGTGATCGCGGCGAGCGTCCCGTCGCCCGAGAGCGACGCGATCGCGGCGTTGACGCACGAGGTGAGCGGGCTCCCCTTCGCGAGGACGAGGCTGAAGCGCTCGGCGTCGGGGCCGGGGGTCGTCGGGAACTGCCCGACGATCACGCCGTCCTCGAGCTGGACCGCGGTGATGTAGAAGGCGGTCGGCAGGTCGACGACGATCGCGTCGATCTGCTTCGCGTTGAGCGCCGCGATCGCGTCGTCGTTCGAGTTGTAGACCGACGGGGTCGTCGTCGGTGCGATCACGTTCACGATCGTGTCGTAGCTCGTCGTCCCGATCATCGCCCCGAACCTGAGCCCCTTGAGGTCGGCGATCGACATGGCGGACGCCGCGGGCGTCCCCGCGAGCGCGACGACCGACTGGGCGACGTAGTAGTAGCCGTCGGACAGGTCGGCGGTCTCGGCCCGGTCGGGCTTGTAGGAGACCTGCGCGAGGTAGACGTCGAACGTCTTCGGACCGGGCGCGTACGAGTTGTCGAACGGGACGACGGTCCAGGCGACCGCGTCGGCACCGAACCCGAGCCGATCGGCGAGCGCGTAGGCGACCGCGGCCTCGAAGCCCTTCCCGTTCGTCGGGTCGCCGAGCTCCCACGGGGCCGTCGCCGGGTCCGAGGGCTCGAAGTACGGCGGGTAGGCCGGGTTGTCCGTCCCGATCGTCAGGGTCCCCGCGGCGACCGTCGCGAGGCTCTCCGGCGCGCACGGGTCGGGGGTGGCCGTCGGCGCCGCCGCGGTCGGTGCGGCGGTCGGCGCCTCGGTGGGGGCCGGGGTCGCGGTCGCGCCGGTGCAGGCGGCGACCAGGAAGACGGTGGCGGCGAGCGCCGCGAGACGGCGGGACGGCTGCATCGGACGGGACCTCCTCGACGACGTGGACGCGCGGAGTGTACCGGCGGAGCGGGCCGGACGGGTCGCGGACCCCGGGATCCGGCTCGTGGCGCCGGAAATGACGAAGCGGCGCCAGGAGGGATGGCGCCGCTTCGTCGAGTGGGTGTCGCGGTGGTGGAGGAGGGAGGGACACCACCGCGACGAGGTCCATGGCTACAGTCGCCGATACGCACCACCGTCGCGACCGCCCGAAAGTCCCGCGTCAACGGGTACGTCGGTACCGGGTCGTATCCTCGGGCCGATGCGCGTCCGTCTCCTCGGGCTCCGGCTCCTCGCGGCGATCCTGACGCTCCTCTGGGGGGCCGCGGCTGCGCTCGTGCTCGTCGGCTACCGGCCGGGCGGCCCGATCGACCTCCTCGTCGGCTGTGCCGCGGCGCTGACGATCCCGGTCGCGGCCGTCGCGATCCGCTGGCCGCCGCTCGCCCGCGGCGGCATCGCCTTCCCGGCGATCGCGTGGATCGGGATCGGGTCGGCGCTCGTGCTCGCCCCGTCGGTCGCCGGCCTCGCGGGGACCGTCGCCGCCCGCGGACCGCGGACCCTCCTCCCCTCGCTCGAGGCCGGGTATCCCTGGCTCATCGCCCTCGTCGGCACCGCGTGCTTCTCGGGGCTCGGCGTCGCGAGGCGCCGGCTCGAGCCGGCGGCGCGCCGTCGGGAGCGACTCCGCCTCGGGGGCGCGTACGCGCTCGCCGCGACGCTCGTCGTCGGCGGGGCGTTCACGGCCGCCGCGGCGGGGAACGACCTCGCGCTCGCCGGGCGGGTGACCGCCGACTCGCGCTTCGGCCCGGTCGACGGACCGGCGGCACCCCCGCCGTGCGACGGCCCGCTCGCCGCCGGCCCGGCCGCCGTCGTGGGGCTCGCGGTGGAGGGACGGGTCGACGGCCGCTCGATCGGGAGCGGCCGGCTGAGCGGGATCCGCGTCGGCGACGATCTCCGCTGGACGGCGAGGGTGGAGACGATCCGCCGTCTCGGCGCGGCCGGTGAGGCGCGGGTCGACGGACGGTCGTGGGTCCTCGACGGCGCCGGCCGGTGGCTCCCGATCGACGAGCCGGCCGACGAGAACGATCTCGACGCCCGCGCCGTCCGCGTCGCGCTCGCCCCGGAGGAGCGGATCGCGGCGGAGGACCGCGGCGTCTCCGTCGTCGAGGGTGCCCGGGCCCGCCACTGCCGCATCGCGATCGACGGGCCGACCTTCGCGGACGCCTTCCCCGAGGTCGGCTGGTTCCTCGCACCCGGCGCGGAGCTCGCCGCCTGGCGCGGCGAGCTCGACTACTGGGTCTTCCTCGACGGGCAGCTCGGACGGCTCTCCGGCTCGATCGGTGGCGCGGCCGTCGACGCCGGTCTCCGCGGGATCGCCGCCGAGCTCGCGGTGACGCTCGACGCCTACGATCGCGACCTCCCGCTCACGGTCGCCGCGCCGCGCTGAGTCGGCGACGGCGTCCGGAGCGCGCCGCCGGTCGCGATAATGGGCTCGCCTTCAGGAGGGAGAGGTGACGAACGTGCGAGGCGGACGGGACGACGCGCCAGGGAAGCGGGACCGGGGCGCCCGCCTCGTCCGGGTCGGGCAGCTCCTCCAGGCGGCGGGCGAGCGGGGGACGACGGTCGTGGAGATCGCACGCGTCGTCGGGACGTCGGTCCGTACCGTCTACCGCGACCTCAAGGCGATCGACACGGAGCTCGACATCCGGATCTGGGCCGAGAACGGCCGGTGGGGCGCCGACCCGGACGCGCCGCTCCTCCAGCTCCGTCTCACGCCCTCCGAGGCGATCGGGCTCTTCCTCTCCGCCCGGCTGATGGCGCGATACGCCGACCACTACGACCCGGACCTCGGCGGCGCGTTCCAGAAGCTCTCGGATGCGCTCCCGCCGGTCCTCGCGGACCACGTCGGTCGGACGGTCCTCGCGATGTCCGAGCTCCCGCGCGACGCCCAGCTCGCGCAGCGGGTCCACGACCTGACGAAGGCGTGGGCCTCCCGCCGGGTCGTCGAGTTCACCTACGACGGCGCGACGTACGACCCGTCCCGGGGCAGCCGGCAGGCGCGGGTCCGCCCGTACCTGCTCGAGCCGTCGATCGCGACGCGGGCGCTCTACCTCATCGGCCACGACGAGACGCGAGGTGAGCTCCGGACCTTCAAGGTCGCCCGGATCAGCCGGCTCGCGATCACCCCGGACACCTTCGAGCCGGACCCGGACCTCGAGGTCGAGCGGCGGCTCGCGGCGGGGTGGGACATGATCGCGGACCAGCCCGCGGTCGAGGTCGTCCTCCGCTTCTCGTCGGCGGTCGCGGCGCGGATCCGCGAGACGCGCTGGCACCCGAGCGAGCGGATCGAACCCGCACCGGGCGGCGGCCTCCGGTGGCGGGCGACCGTCTCGGGGACGAAGGAGATCGTCCTCTGGATCCTCTCGTGGGGGGACGACGTCGAGGTCCTGGAGCCGGCCGCGCTTCGGACGGAGGTCGCGGCGACGCTCGCCCGGGCGGCCGGGCGCTACGCGGCGGGGGACTGACCGCGATGCCGAGCCGACCGTTCCGGGCCTTCAACCTGATCAGCGACCCGATCCACGGCTACATCGAGCTGACGAAGCGGCTCGGGGCCGAGGAGGCGGCGGAGATCGGCCTCGGACCGGAGGAGGCGGCGGAGGAGGACCTCCTCGACACCGCGTGGCTCCAGCGGCTCCGGCGGATCAGCCAGCTGCAGAGCGCCCGCTGGGTCTTCCCCACCGCCGAGCACAGCCGCTTCACCCACGGCCTCGGCGTGATGCACGAGGCGGGGCTCTGGGCGCGCCACCTCTACCCGTCGCTCCGGACCGAGCTCCTCCGGCGCGATCCCGGCGCCGCGCTCCCGTCGGAGGGGCTCGTCGTGGAGACGCTCCGGGTCGCCGGGCTCGTCCACGACGTGGGGCACGGACCGTTCGCCCACTTCTTCGACGACCACGTGCTCGCCGCCTTCACCGCCCCGGCCGATCCGCGGCGCCCCGCCGGGAAGCCGCTCACCCACGAGGACCTCTCGCAGCTGATCGTCGTCCGGGAGCTCGGCCCGCTCATCGGCCGGCTCCGGCGCGCCCCGGGTCTCAGCCCCGAGCGCGACGCCTTCGCCGGGGACGAGTCGATCGACCCGGCCTGGATCGCCTTCCTCGTCTCGAAGCCGCCGCTCGACGACCCGGCGATGCCGGCATGGGTCCGCCTCCTCCAGCCGCTCCTCTCGGGTGTCTTCACCGTCGACAACCTCGACTACGTCCGGCGGGACGCGTACATGACCGGCGTCGCGATCGGCCCGGTCGACGTCGAGCGGCTCCGGCGCTACTGCTACGTCGGGCCCCGCGGACTCACCGTCTACGAGCCGGGGGTCGCCGCGCTCGACATGTTCCTCACGGCTCGCCTCTTCATGTATCAGCAGGTCTACCTCCACCGGACCGTCCGGGCGATCGACCTCGACCTCCGGGAGGTATTCGGCGCGAGCGTCCGGGCGATCGCGGGCGACCGCTCCCCGGTCGAGGAGCTCGGGGCGTACGCGGATCTCGACGAGTACGCGCTCCTCCACCAGGCGGCGATGTGGTCGCGCGGCGAGGCGCTCGCCGAGGCGCCTGTCCCGGGCGACGGCCGGGTCCCGGCGGCGATCGGGAAGGTCTGGGAGGGGATCCTCCTCCGCCGGCCGCGCTGGCGGAGCGAGGTGGAGGTCCGCCGCGAGTTCGAGGGGGACGAGCCGGCCGATGCGCTCGCCGAGCTGCGGGAGGGCGTGAGCGAGCCGATCGGCGAGCCGGGCGCCGCGCGGGTGGTCATCGACATGGTGACGATCGACGCGCGACCGTACGACGGACCCCGCGCCGAGCGGTACCTCGCGATCGAGACGCGCGACGGTCGGGCGACGACGGTCGGCGCGGCGCTGGCGCGACTGCCGTCGAAGGTGCTCGTGGGCCGGCGGTACCGGCGGGTCGACGGCGGCGAGCGGACCCCCTAGCCGCGGGCGACCGCTCAGTCCGGCGCGACGGTGAGCGGCGGCTCCATCGGGCGCTCGCTCACGCCCCAGCCGAGCGAGATCCCGGCGGGACGCGGCGGGAGGACGGCGAGCGGGTCGATCCGGGCGATCGCCTTCGGGGGCAGGAGCCAGCGGGCGGCGAGGTCGCGCCGGAACGAGAAGGTCCGCGTCTCGAGCGGGCTGAAGATCCCGTAGTGGAGATGGCAGCCGCTCGCGTTCCCGGTCGCGCCCTCGTACCCGAGGAGATCGCCGGCGCGGACCGTGTCGCCGCGCCGGACGACGACCCGCGAGAAGTGCGTGTAGACGCTCCGGTAGCCGTTCCCGTCGTCGATGACGACCGTGATCGGGAGGCTCCACCAGCCGCCCCCCTCGGTGAGGCGCGCCTCGTAGGGGCCCAGGTCGCCGACCCAGCCGATCTGACGGTCGAAGCGGCGGCCCGCGGCGAGGACCGTCCCGTCGTGGGCGGCACGGATGAGGTCGCCGCAGAAGCTCGCGATGTCGATCCCGTCGTGGAAGCGGACGCCGTCGACGACCCAGCTCGCCCCGCGGGCGGGACCGTAGTCGCCGGTCAGCCGGCCGCGGGTCATCGGCCAGCGGTAGCCGGTGAGCGTCCCCGGGGGCGCCGGGGTCGGGCCGGCGGTCGCCGTCGCGCCGGTCGCCTCGGTCCCGGCGCTCGCCTCACCGGCGGCACTCGTCCCGGCCCTGATCGGGCCGGACGCGGGCGACCGGCCCGGGGCCCCGAGCGCGGGAGCGGCCGTCCCGACCGCCGGTCGGTCGCCCGCGGCGACGGCGGAGAGGACCCCCGCGGCCGGCCCGGGTGGAGCGACGAGCGCGACCGCCGGGAGCGCGACGAGGAGGCCGGCGAGGACGACGAGCGCGCCGCCCGCGACGCGACGGCGGCCGCCGGGAGCGGCGCCCGCACCCGGCCCGACGATCGGCCCGGCCGGGAGCCCGGTCCGGGCCCGGGGACGGGACGAGCGGCGCTCGCTCATCGCGGGCCTCCGGGACCGGCGCGGCGCGCGAGCGGTCCGACGGCGCCGTTCGCGAGGGCGATCCCGGCGAGGACGAGGAGCGCACCGACGAGCTGCGTCGGCTCGAGGCGCTCCCCGAGGAGGAGTGCGGCGAGGAGCGCGGCGGTGAGCGGGTTGAGGAGGAGGAGGCTCGAGGTCCGGCGGGCAGGGACCC
>JBJOLT010000082.1:0-26383 GCA_046045415.1 Chloroflexota bacterium
TCTTCGAGGTGAAGTCGACGAACGGCGACACGCACCTCGGCGGCGACGACTTCGACCAGCGCGTCATCGAGTGGCTCCTCGAGGAGTTCAAGAAGCAGGAGTCGATCGACCTCTCGAAGGATCCGCAGGCGATGCAGCGCCTGAAGGAGGCGGCCGAGAAGGCGAAGATCGAGCTCTCGACGACGACGCAGACGGAGATCAACCTCCCGTACATCACCGCGGACCAGACCGGCCCGAAGCACCTCGTCGTCTCCCTCACGCGGGCGAAGCTCGAGGACCTCGTCGGCGATCTCGTGGAGCGGACGAAGGGGCCGGTGATGCAGGCGCTGAAGGACGCCGGGCTGAAGGCGTCCGACATCGACGAGGTGATCCTCGTCGGCGGGATGACCCGGATGCCGGCGGTCGTCGAGGCGGTCAAGGCGATGTTCGGCGGGAAGGAGCCCCACAAGGGCGTCAACCCGGACGAGGTCGTCGCCGTCGGCGCCGCGATCCAGGCCGGCGTCCTCGGCGGCGAGGTGAAGGACGTCCTCCTCCTCGACGTGACGCCGCTCTCCCTCGGCATCGAGACGCTCGGCGGCGTGATGACGCGCCTCATCGACCGGAACACGACGATCCCCACCTCGAAGTCGCAGGTCTTCTCCACCGCGGCGGACAACCAGAGCCAGGTCGAGATCCACGTCCTCCAGGGCGAGCGCGACTTCGCCGCGGACAACAAGACGCTCGGACGCTTCATCCTCGACGGGATCCCGTCCGCCCCGCGGGGGATCCCCCAGATCGAGGTGACGTTCGACATCGACGCGAACGGCATCCTCGACGTGAAGGCGCGCGACCGGGCGACCGGCCGCGAGCAGCAGGTGCGGATCACCGCGAGCTCGATGCTCTCGAAGGACGACGTCGACCGGATGGTCCGCGACGCCCAGGAGCACGAGTCGGAGGATCGCAAGCGGCGCGAGCAGGTGGAGACGCGGAACCAGGCCGAGGCGCTCACGTTCCAGGCGGAGCGGACCCTGAAGGACCTCGGCGACAAGGTCTCCGCCGAGGATCGCGCCGCGGTGGAGTCCGGGATCGAGGCGGTCCGCGAGGCCCTGAAGGGGTCGGACGACGCCGCGCTCGCCGCCTCGGTCGCGACCCTCACGGAGGCCGTCCAGAAGGCGGCGACCGCCGCCTACCAGGCCGCCGCCGCGAGCGGCGACGGATCCGGCCCCGGCGAGGGCGGGACGGCCGAGGGCGAGGAGACGGTCGAGGGCGAGTTCAAGGAGGTCTGACCGGGGCGGGCCAGGGCCGGCCCGGCGACCGCTACGGGACGGCGACCTCGATCCGCCCGTCGACGACCCGGACCGGGTAGTAGCGGAGCCGGCGGATCCGCGTCAGGCGGCGCGCATCGGCTTTCTTCCCCGGCGGGTCCGTCTTCACCTCGCGGCCGGCCGGCGTCCAGACCGGGTGCGGCGTCCCGTCCGGGCCGAGCCCGCCGGTCGTCGGCATCGTCACCGCCTCGCCGCTCCGGAGGTCGAACCGGCCCATGTGGAGCGGACACGCGATCTCGCAGCCCTCGAGCTCCCCGATGGAGAGCGGCGCCGCCATGTGCGGGCAGCGGTCGTCGGTCGCGAGGAGCCCGTCCTCGTCGTGGACGAGGAGGAGGTCCAGGTCGCCGACCGTCGCCCGGCGCATCGTCCCGGGCGGGAGCTCCGCGACCGTCGCGAGGGAGCGCCACGGGGCGCCCGCGCTCCCCGACGCCTCGAGGCCGGCCGGGAAGGGCGCGATCCTCGGGGTCGCGCCGTCCGCCCCGCTCATCCGCCGAACCCCTCGCCACCGCCGCCGCGGCTGACCCTCAGCGGGAGCTCCTTCATCGCGAGCGCGGCGACGAGCGCGACCGCCGCGGCACCGACGCCGAGGACGAAGACCTGGCCGATCGCGAGGCTGAACGCCTCGTGGAACGCGAGGTCGAGCCGCGCGACGAACGGGCCGAAGATCGCCCCGACGACCGGCTGGAGGTCCGCGGGCGCCTGACCGGTCACGTAGCCCACGAACGCCTCGCCGAACGAGACGCCGACCCCGGCGAGGGCGTTCAGGTCGAGGCCGCCTGCTGCGAGCCCGTCCGCGAGGCCGCCGGCGAGCTGGCCGAACTGGGCCTGCGCCTCCGGCGGGACCGACGCGGCGACCTCGCCGAGCACCGGCCCGAGCTGCGCCGGCATCTCGGTCTCGAGCGCCGTCGCGAAGACGGTCCCGGCGACGGCGAGGCCGACCGAGCCGCCGACCTGCCGGAAGAACGTGAGGTTCGAGGTCGCGACGCCGAGGCGGGAGAAGGGGACCGCGTTCTGGACGATGATCGTGTAGACCGCGAGCGTGGGGCCGAGCCCGAGCCCGGTCGCGAACATCCAGGCCCAGAGGACGGGGAGCTCGGTCGTCGCCCGGAGCTGCGTCATCAGGACGAGGCCCACCGCCGTCAGCGCGAGCGAGCCGGCGATGAGCGCCTTGTAGCGCCCGGTCCGCGCGACGATCTGCCCGGAGGCGATCGAGCCGCCGATCAGGCCGAGGAGGAGCGGGAACTGCTGATAGCCGGACTCGGTCGCGCTCGAGCCCTGGACGACCTGGAACCAGCGCGGGAGGAAGATCACCGCGCCGAAGAAGCCGGTCGAGACGAAGAAGGTCGAGACGATCGACGACGCGTACGTCCGGTTCCGGAAGAGGTCGAGGGGGACGATCGGCTCCGCCGCCCGCCGCTCGATGAGGACGAAGACGGCGAGGATCGCGAGGCTCGCGGCGATGAGGCCGCCGACCTCCGGGGAGGTCCACTCGGCCGACTGCTTGTTCGTCAGCCCGATGAGGAGCATCGCGATCCCGACGATGAAGACGACCCCGCCGAGCACGTCGAAGTGGCGTGACGCGTCCTTCCGGCGGATGTTCGGGAGCAGGTGCCAGATCACGTAGAGCGCCACCGCCCCGACCGGGAGGTTGACGAAGAAGATCCAGTGCCAGCTCACCGCGTCGGTGAGGAAGCCCCCGAGCGCCGGGCCGACGAGGAAGCTGATCCCGAAGACCGCGCCGAAGAGCCCCTGGTACTTCCCGCGCTCCGCCGGGCTGAAGAGGTCGCCGATCACCGCGAGCGAGATCGGGAAGAGCGAGCCCGCGCCGAGCCCCTGGATGCCGCGGAAGAGGATCAGCTGCGTCATGTCGGAGCTGAGGCCGGCGAGGACCGACCCGACGAGGAAGAGCCCGATCCCGCCCATGAGGAGCGGCTTCCGCCCGTAGACGTCGGAGAGCTTCCCGTAGAACGGGACGCTGATCGTGCTCGTCAGGAGGTACGACGTGACGACCCAGACGTAGAGGTCGTTCCCGCCGAGGTCGGTGACGATCCGCGGCAGGGCGGTGCCGACGATCGTCTGGTCGAGGGCGCCGAGGAAGAGCCCCACCATGATCGCCGCGAGGATCTCGAACTTCTGGCGGCGCGAGAGGCCGAGCGCCGGGTCCTCCTCGAGGCTCGGCGTCGCCCCGGCGACCTCCTCGGGCGCTCGCTCGTCGGTCGTCGACATGGGTCGGTCTGTCTCCGTCTCCGGTCCGGGGTTCGGGCGCGCCTCACCGGTCCGGACGGCGTGGCGGCGGTGGGACGACGGCTATCCTAGTCCCGCGGGCGGCGCCGAGGAGCGTCCCTCCGCTGGTCCGGTACGCGGCCACGGGGTCCGGAGGGTCGATGCGCTACGTCCTGATGATCGAGCCGCAGCAGGGGCTCTCGTACGCCGATCAGCTCGACCTCGCCCGTCGGGCGGAGCGGCTCGGCTTCGAGGGGTTCTTCCGGTCCGACCACTACCAGAGCTTCCCGGGCCCCGGCGGTGCCCCGACGACCGACGCCTGGACGGTGATCGCCGGCCTCGCGCGCGAGACGACGACGATCCGCCTCGGCGTCCTCGTCTCCCCGGTCACCTTCCGGCTCCCCGGCGTCCTCGCGAAGACGGTCGCGACCGCGGACGAGATGGCGGGCGGCCGGGTCGAGCTCGGGATCGGCGCCGGCTGGAACGAGGAGGAACACCGTCAGCTCGCGATCCCGTTCCCCGAGATCGGCGTCCGGGCCGAGATGCTCGAGGAGCAGCTGGAGATCGTCCACGGGCTCTTCGAGGGGCCGGACGGCTGGTCGTTCGACGGGCGCCACTACCGGCTCGACGGCGCGCTCTTCCGGCCGCGACCCGCGGGTGGGACGGGCCCCGGCGGCCGGCCGCGGATCATCGTCGGCGGGGAGGGGTCGCCGCGCTCCATGCGGATCGCCGCCCGCTGGGCGGACGAGTTCAACCTCACGAGCTCCGGACCCGACGTCGCCGCCGCGAAGTTCGCCGCGCTCGACGAGGCGTGCCGGGCGATCGGCCGCGATCCGGCGACGCTCGCGCGGTCGGCGATGGTCGGGGTCCTCGTCGGCGCGACGCCCGCGGAGGTGGCCGAGCGCGAGCGGACGTTCCTCGAGGCGATCGGTGGCTCGGCGGACTCCGAGGCGTGGCTCGCCGCCCGCCGGACCCGGTGGATCCACGGGACGCCGGACGAGGCGCGGGCGCGGGTCGCGGCATTCGCCGCGGCGGGCGCGGAGCGGCTGATGCTCCAGGACATGCTCCCGTGGGATCGCGGGATGGTCGAGTTGATCGGCGCGGAACTGGTGCGAGGTGGGAGATGAGCGGTGATCGGCCGCTTCGGACGGCACGGACGGGGGAGGCGCCGACGGAGCGGGTCCGTCTCCGCCGGAAGGCGGATCGCGGCGCCTATGACCGCGACACGATCGAGGGGATCCTCGACCGGGCGTACGTCGGTCATGTCGGCTGGGTCCTCGACGGCCAGCCGTACGTGACGCCGACGGCGATCTGGCGCGTCGACGACCGGCTCTACTGGCACGGCTCGGCGGGGAGCCGGACCCTCCGCGAGACGAAGGGCGGGATGCCGGTCTGTGTCACCGCGACGATCGTCGACGGGTTCGTCCTCGCGCGGTCGGGCTTCGACAGCTCGATGAACTATCGCTCCGTCGTCGCGCTCGGGACGGCGCGCGAGGTGACCGACGACGCCGAGGCGCTCCGCGTCCTCGAGGTCTTCGTCGAACGCTGGTTCCCGGGTCGGTGGCCGGAGCTCCGCCCCACGACCGCGAAGGAGCTCCGCCAGACGACGATCCTCTCGATCGACCTGACGGAGGCGTCGGCGAAGGTCCGCGCGGCCGGCGTCCTCGAGGAGCCGGAGGACCACGGGTGGCCCGTCTGGGCCGGGGTCGTCCCGCTCGCGCTCGTCGCGGGCGACCCGATCGCCGACGAGCACGTCCCGGCGGGGATGCCGGTCCCGGGCCACGTCCCGGCGCCGGGGACCCGGGTCCAGGACTAGCCGGCGCCCCCGGTCCGTCCCTCGTTCCGTCCCTCGGTCGCGGCCCGTCCGCGTCCGGCGACGCGACCCACCCGGCGCGGGGGCCAGTAGCGGAGGAGGGCCCGGGCGACGAGCCGCTCCCGCGGGACCGGCCCGTAGTGGCGCGAGTCGTGGGAGCCGGGCGCGTCCCCCTCCACCCAGGCCTCCCCGTCGTCGAGCGGGATCGGCCCGAACTCCGTCGCGACGGTCGCCGGGGCGCGCGCGACGACGCGCTTCACGACGAGCTCGTCGGAGCCCGGCTCCCGGAGGAGGACGACGGTGCCCGGGGGCGGCCAGTCGCGGACTCGCGGATCGGTGATCAGCCAGTCGCCGGGCTCGAGCGCCGGGACCATGCTCCGCTCCTCGACCGCGACACGCCACGGGCCGCCGGGAGACGGAACGGCGCGGGGGCTCACCGCCACCCGCGCCGTCGGAGGTCGCTCCGGGACGACGCTACTTCTTCGTCGCCCAGAAGACGTCGGCGAACTCCTTCACCGCGGCCTCGAGCTGGGCGGCGGCCTCGGCGTCGACGTTCTGCTTGTTCTTCCCGGCGAGCTTGAGGATGTTCCAGACCTGCGTGTGAAGGTTCGGGTGCTTCTCGAGGTGCTCCGGCTTGAAGTAGTCGGACCAGATCACCTGGACCTCGCGCTTCACGAGCTCCGCGTGCTGCTCCTTCACGGTGACGCAGCGGACGACCTTGTTCCGGTTCGCGGGGGAGTTGTCGGCCATGTCCATCTGGCCGATCAGCTCCACCATCCGGGCGACGGTCCGGGCCGCGAGCTGCGCGCCCGCGGGGTCGTAGATGCCGCAGGGGACGTCGCAGTGCGCCTTCGCGACCGTCGTCGGGGCGAGCCATCGGGAGAGGCGGTTCATCGGGACCTCCGGATTCGACTTGGGCCGCGATCGTCGCGGCGACGCGTCTCGGGGATGGTTCGCAGTGTCGGAGTCGCCCGGATGGGTGTCAACCGCCGGCGGCCGCGGCCCGGCGGAGACGGTCCGCGACGGCGAGCCCCAGGCCGGCCTCCCCGGGCGGCCACGCGAGGACGACGTCGCAACCGGCTCGATCGAGCTCGCGAAGGGCGCGGTAGAGCCGGTGGGCGGCCTCCTCCTCGGTCCGCCCCAGCGACACCGAGGTCGCGCCGGGGACGGCCGCTCCGCCGCCGAAGTCCAGCACGCCGACCCGGAGTCCCCGCGCGCGGAGATCCGCCGCTCGGGCCGCCTGTTCGTCCGGGGGGACGAGGGCGAGGCGGGCGTCCGGTGCGTAGTGGGCGGCGAGCATCCCGGGGGCGCGGACCGGCCCGCCGTGGCGGATCGGGAGTGGCCGGCCCGCGACGGCCTCGAGCCGCTCGCGGGGGAGGCCGCCGGGGCGAAGGAGCGCAGGCTCGCCACCAGAGCAGTCCACGATCGTCGACTCGACCCCGATCTCGCACGGACCGCCGTCGAGGACGAGGTCGACCGCGTCCCCGAGGCTCTCGCGGACGTGCGCCGCGGTCGTCGGGCTGACGCTCCCGAACCGGTTCGCCGACGGGGCCGCGATCCCGCTCCCGAACGCACGGAGGAGCGCGAGCGCGAGCGGGTGCGCCGGGACGCGGAGGCCCACGGTCGGGAGGCCCCCGGTCACCGCCGCCGGGACCTCCGGCCGCTTCCGGAGCACGATCGTGAGCGGCCCGGGCCAGCACGCGGCGGCGAGCCGTCGCGCGAGCGGCGGGACCTCGAGCGCCCACCGATCCAGCTCCGCCACGGAGGCGAGGTGGACGATGAGCGGGTGGTCCGACGGCCGCCCCTTCGCCGCGAAGATCCGGGCGACGGCAGCGGGGTTCGTCGCGTCGGCCCCGAGCCCGTAGACGGTCTCCGTCGGGAAGGCGACGAGCCCTCCGGCGCGGAGGAGCTCCACTGCGCGGGCGATCTCGTCCATCGGGTGGAAGCGTAGGCGCTTCCCGGTCCCGCGGTGGTGACCGGGCCGCGGCGGCGCCGGGTCCGCGTTTGACGAGCGGGCCGGGACACGCACACTTCCCCTGTGACCGAGACCGCGCCGCTCGTCCTCGACATCGGGGTCGTCCTGCTCCTCGCGGCGCTCTTCGGCTGGATCGCACGGCGCGCCGGCCTCCCCGCGGTCGTCGGCTACCTCGTCGCCGGACTCGCCGTCTCGCCGTTCACCCCCGGGTACGTCGCCGACCGCGAGCAGATCACGCTCCTCGCCGACATCGGCGTCGTGATCCTTCTCTTCGAGGTCGGGATCGAGGTCGACCTCCGCCGGCTCGGGCGCGAGCAGCGGTCGCTCCTCTGGCTCGCGCCGCTCCAGGTCGTCGCGAGCACGGCGCTCGCGTCGGCCGCCTTCCTCGCCCTCGGCCTCCCGCCGCTCGGTGCGCTCCTCGCCGCGCTCGGGGTCGCGATGTCGTCGAGCGTCGTCATCGTGAACATCACCCGGAGCCGGCGGCGGACGACCGACCCGGCGACGGAGCGGGCGCTCCTCGGCTGGAGCGTCCTCCAGGATCTCGCGGGGGTCTCGCTCGCGGCGGTCGTCCTCGCGGTCTTCGGGAGCGGCGAGCGGCCGCTCCCGGTGGCGCTCGCCGGGCTCGGGCTCTTCGCGGTCGTCGCGATCGGGGTCGCGCGGCTCGTCCCGCGAGTCCTCCGGCGTCTCCGCTGGGAGCGCGACCTCTTCCTCATCGTCGCCGTCGCGATCGGCCTCACGGTCGCCGCAGCGGGCTCCGTCGTCTTCGGGATCCCGATGGCGCTCGCCGCCTTCGTCGCCGGGCTCGCGATCAGCGACGACCGGGAGGCGGGGGAGGCGAGGTCGGCGATCCTCCCGTTCCGCGACGTCTTCGCCGTCCTCTTCTTCGTCGCGGTCGGGTCGCTCCTCGACCCGGCGGCGCTCGGACCGGCGCTCCCGTACGCCGCCCTCGTGCTCGCGCTCGTCCTCGCGGCGAAGGTCCTCCCCGCGTACCTCCTCGCGCGGCTCGCGGGGCTCGCCGCGCGACCCGGCCAGCTCGCCGTCGGGCTCGGCCAGGTGGGGGAGTTCAGCTTCGTCCTCGGCGCGCTCGGGCTCGCAGCCGGCGCGATCCCCCCGGACGTCTTCTCCGGGATCCTCCTCGCGGTCGTCGTCTCGATCGCCGTCTCCGCGGTCGCCGCGCGGCTCACCGGCCCGCCGGCCCCGTCCTGAGGCGGGCGACCGTCCCGCGGTGGTGACCGGGCCGCGGTGGCGCCGGATCGCCGTCGCCCCGCCGCTATCATCCGCGCCATGACGGAGCGGCCCACCGGAGCGGACGAGGCGACGCCCGCCTGCCCGTTCGTCGCATTCGAGGACGATCGCGACGGGCGCTCCGCGGTCCCCGACCACCGCCACCGCTGCTACGCCGAGATCCGGCCGGCGTCGCGGTCGCTCCCGCACCAGGACGCCTACTGCGTCTCCGCCGCGTTCCCCGCCTGCCCCACCTTCCTCGAGTGGGCGCGTCGCGAGGCCGCGCGGGCCCGGACCCCCGCCGTCCCGCCCCCGCCGTCACCGGTCGTGAACGTGGAGCAGGCGCCGCTCGCGCCGCTCCCCGAGAAGGGGCCGATCTACCCGAGCGGCCCGCCGCCCGCCGCCCCGGCGACCCCGCCGCCGGGCGCACCGGGCGCGCCGGGCACCGGCGGCCCCGGGACCGTGATCGGCCGGACGAGCCGTCGCGACTGGGCCGCCCCGCCGCCATGGATGCTGGACCGGCCGGCGCCGCCCGCGCCCGGAGGGCCCGGAGCGCCCGGAGGGTCCGGGGAGCCCGAGGAGCCGGGAGTGGCCGCGCCGGTGCGGCCGGACCCGTCCGCCGGGCTCGCCGCCACGGCCGCCGCGTGGCTCGGCGACGACCCGGAGGACGCCGATGCGACCGGCGATCCGGCCGCCGACGCGCCGGAGGGGGCGGCGATGATCCTCCCCGCCCGATCGCGCCGCCGGCCCGCCCCCTCGGACATGGACGACGCCGCTCGCGCCGATGCCGATCGCGGCGATGCCGAGGACGATGAGCGGCCGCTCGACGGCCGACGACGCTCCGGTCGGGTCCCGCCCCGCGGGCCCGCGTGGGAGGAGCCGATCCGCGGTGAGCGCTTCCCGACGCTCCGGACGCCGGTCGGACTCCCGAGCCTCTCGCCGCTCGTCCTCTGGGCGCTCGCGCTCGTCGCCGCCTCGGTCTTCCTCTTCTTCGTCCCGCCGATGCTCATCCGGCTCGGCGAGGGAGGGGAGGCGGTCGCGACGCCGTCACCGGCTCCGACGCCCGTCCCGACGGTCGCCGCCTCGCCGACCCCGACGCCGGCCCCGACGCCGCGCGTCTACGTGATCGTGCAGAACGACACGCTCTCGGCCGTCGCGGGCAGGTTCGGCCTCACGCTGGAGCAGCTCCTCGCGGCGAACCCGGCGATCTCCGACCCGGACCGGGTCGTCATCGGCGACGAGCTGATCATCCCGACCCCGCCGCCGGAGACGGTCCAGGACGGCGCGGCACCGTCGACGGTCGAGGACGCGGGGACGAGCCCCGCTCCCTGAGGCGACGCCCGGACGGGGGAGCGGCCCGCGCCGGCCGCCCGGCGACGATCAGCGGTCCGCGGGGCGGAGGTTGATCGAGGTGATCTTCCCGGCCTCGACGCGGAACGAGGCGTCGAGGTGCTGGGTGGGCGCCCCGGGACGGATGACGACGAGGTCCGCCTCGTACGTGTTCCCGAGGTCGCGGACGTTCGCCGGGATCATCCGGAGGCCCTTGTCGCCGCGGAGGAACCAGCCGCCGACCCGCTCGACGCCGCGGAGCGTCTGCACGCTGTCGAGGACGTGGACCCGCATCTCGGTCTTCTCGTCCATCAGCGCGACGGCGCCCGACCGGTCGCCCGCGTTCAGCAGCTCGAAGAAGAGCTCCATCGTGTCGACTGCACCCATGGGGCGAGTGTACCCGGCGCGCGCCGCCCCCCGTCAGACGAGCGAGGCGAGGCTCCCGCGGCGCCGCGCGACCCGGAGGCCGCCGTCGACCGCGGCGATCAGCTCCGGCGGTCGCGGCCGACCGTTGTAGCGCGACGACATCGAGGAGCCGTACGCGCCGGCGTCGCGGATCGCGACGAGATCGCCGCGCCGGAGCGGCGGGAGGGGATGGACGCCGAGCTCGTCGGTCGACTCGCAGATCGGCCCGGCGACGCGGGTCGGGACGGGCCGCCGGCCGGATGCCGCACCGCCGGGCACCGCCGCACCGCCGGGACCGTCGGGACGGGCGGGGTCGACCGCCCGGCCGAGCGACGTGAGGGCGACGATCCCGTGGTGGGCGCCGTAGAGCGCCGGGCGGATCAGCTCCGCCATCCCGGCGTCGACGACGACGAGCGGGCCGCCGCGCTCCCGGGCGTGGAGGACGCGGCCGACGAGCCACCCCGCGCGCGCGACGAGGAAGCGCCCGGGCTCGACCGCGAGGCGCCGCGGACGACGATCCGCGGGGATCGCCTCGATGAGCGCCGGGAGCTCCCGCGCGAAGCGCGCGGGCGACGGGCCCGGCTCGCCGGGTGCCGCCACCGGGAAGCCGCCGCCGACGTCGAGCGTGTCGAACGCTGGGATCGACCCGCGCCAGAGGGCGACAAGGGCGAGCGAGCGGCGGACCGCCTCGCGCCACGCGTCGACCGCGCCGAGCTGCGACCCGACGTGGAGGTGGAGCCCGCGCCAGCGGAGCGGGCCGCCCGGGCCGCCTCCCGCCTCGATCGCCGCCGAGATCTCCGCCTCCGTCATCCCGAACTTGCTCGCGCCGCTCCCGACCGCGAGACCGGCGAGCGTCTCCGGCGCCACGTCCGGGTTGAAGCGGAGGAGGACGTCGAGCGTCGTCCCGGCCCGTCGAGCGAGCGCGGCGAGGCGTCCCGCCTCGTCCGGCGACTCGAGTGCGACCCAGCGGAGCGGCTCTCCCGCGGCCGCGGCGCGGACCGCCGCGCGGAGGTCGCCGTCGGACTTCCCGATCCCCTCGAGCGTCGTCCGGTCGTTCGGGATCCCGCCGCGCCGGGCGAGCGTCCATTCGCCCGCGCTCACGACGTTCGCGTCCACCCCCCGCGCGCCGAGGAGCGCGACGACCGCCGGCGTGTCGTTCGCCTTCAGCGAGTGATGGCGCAGCCACGGGTCCGGGAAGGCCGCGGCGAGTTCGTCCGCCGCCGCGGCGAGGGCGAGCTCGTCGACGACGTAGGCCGGAGTCCCCGCGCGGCGGGCGGCGAGCCGGAGCGTCGGGGCGAGCCTCGAGCAGCCGTCGAGCTCGGCGACCGGCACCGGCACGTCGCTCCCGCGTCGGGTCGCCCCGCCGGGGCTCACCCGGGCGAGACGCTCACCGGTCGCCCGGGAGCGGGAGGAGCCCGAGGATCGTCGAGACGATGGAGAGGACGATCGAGCCGATCGTCGCCCAGAGGATCGCGGAGAAGCCGAAGTCGGGCGGGAAGCCGGCGATCGTGAACGAGAGGCCGAAGGCGTCGGCGAGCGCCGCGACCATGAGGAGGAGGAGGCCGTTCACGACGAGGCCGAAGAGCCCGAGCGTGATGAGCGTGAACGGGAGCGTCAGGAGCTTGAGGACCGGCCGGACGAAGGTGTTGACGACGCCGAAGACGACGGCGACGCCGAGGACCCCGAGGAGGTCGGCGTCGGGGCCGAAGCTCAGCTCCCTGACGATGTGCGTCGTGATCCAGAGCGCGGCCGCGTTCACGAAGACCCGGAAGACGAGCCCGACCATCCGTCACCTCCCTCGGCCGGCCGTCGTGGCGAACCGGGCGACCCGCTCCTGCAGGCGCTCGCGGACCGTCGGCCAGTCGTCGTCGATGATGGCGTACCACGCGGAGTCGCGCGAGCGCCCGTCGGCCATGAGCATGTGGCGGCGGAAGATCCCCTCGAACCGCGCCCCGATCGCGAGGAGGGCGGCGCGGGAGCGCTCGTTCAACGCGTCGGTCTTGAACTCGACCCGCCGGCAGCCGAGCGTCCCGAACGCGTGGTCGAGGGCGAGGAGCTTCGCCTCCGCGTTGATCCCCGTCCCCCGTGCCGACGGCGCGAGCCAGGTCCAGCCGATCTCCAGCCGCCGGTGCTCGGGCGCGAGCGCCATGTAGCGGGTGCTCCCGACCGCCCGCCCGGTCGACCGCTCGACGGTCGCGAACGGGAGCTCGCGGCCGGTCGCGGCGGTCTCGAGCGTCCGGTCGAGCCACTCGGCGAGGCGTCCGGGCGCCGAGTGATCGTCGAGGAGCCAGCGCCACGTCGCCGGGTCGGCCCCCGCGGCCGCGAGGTCGTCGAGGTGGTGCGCCGCGAGCGGCTCGAGTCGGGCGAGGTCGCCCTCGAGGGTCACCGGGGTGGCGTACGCGTCGGCGGACACGACCCGATGGTAGTCCCGCTCGCCTAGACTCGCGCCATGCCGACGTTCCCCGCCCGGATCGACGCCTTCCTCGACGAGCTCTTCCGTTTCGACCCGGTCCTCGCGACCGAGGCGGGCCTCCACGACCACGACGGACGCTGGCCGGACCTCTCGTCGGCAGGGGAGGCGGCGCTCGTCGCCTTCGTCGACCGCTGGGAGGCGGAGCTGCGCGGCCTCGACCCGACCTCGCTCGCCCCGGCCGAGGCGATCGACCGGGACCTCGTCCTCCTCGAGCTCGACGCGATCCGCTTCGCCGCGACCGAGCTCCGCGAGCTCGACTGGGACCCGCTCGCCTGGGTCTACCTCTTCGGCGGCGGCCTCTTCCCGCTCGTCGCGCGCGAGTTCGCGCCGCTCGCGGACCGGCTGGCGTCCGTCACGGCGCGGCTCGAGGGGCTGCCGGCGCTCGTCCAGACGGCCCGCGGACGGCTCGGCGGCAGGGGACCGGGGGTCGGCGACGGGCGGCGCGACCCGGGTCCGGCGGTCCGGCCGGTCTCCCGGCTCCACGCGGAGACGGCGGTGAAGCAGCTCCCCGGCGTCCGCGCGCTCGTCGACGACGCGCTCGCCGGCGGGGAGGCGGCCGCGGGCTCGGGCGACGCCGCGGTCGCGGCGCTCCTGCCGCGGCTCCGGGCGAGCGTCGACGACGCCCGGACCGCGCTCGACGACTTCGGGCGCTTCCTCACCGACGAGGTGATCCCGACGGCCGAGGGGGAGGGTCGCCTCGGGCCCGCGCTCTTCGCGGCGAAGCTCCGCCGGACGCTCCGCGGCGAGCGGCCCGGGCCGGCGGAGATCGTCGCCGCGGGGGAGCGGGAGTACGCGGCCGTCCGCGCGGAGATGGTCCGGCTCGCGCGCGAGCTGTGGCCGACATGGCGGCCCGGGGAGCCGCTCCCGGACGCGGCGAGTGCGGGGAGCGACGCGGCAGCCGACGAGGCGATCGTCCGCGGGGTCCTCGACGCGATCGGCCGCCGCCACCCGGACCCGGACGCGATCCTCGACTTCTGCCGCGAGGAGGTCGCGCGGATCGAGGCCTTCTGCCGGGAGCGCGGCGTCATCGGCCTGCCGGGCGAGCCGCTCGCGATCGAGTGGACCCCCGTCTTCCTCCGCTCCGGCGGCGGCGCGATGCTCATCCCCCCGGGACCGCTGGACCGCGGCGAGAAGGCGTTCTTCGCCGTCACCCCGGTCGGCGAGGACTGGACGGCTGAGCAGGTGGAGTCGTACCTCCGCGAGGACAACGACCGGATGCTCCGGCTCCTCTCGATCCACGAGGCGATCCCCGGCCACTACCTCCAGCTCGCCTACGCGAACCGCTCCGACTCGCTCGCCCGGACCGTCCTCTGGAGCGGCGTCTTCGCCGAGGGCTGGGCCGTCTACGTCACCCAGGTGATGATGGATCTGGGCTACGGCGCCGAGGATCCGGCGCTGATGCTCACGCACTGGAAGTTCTACCTCCGGGCCGTGACGAACGCGCTCATCGACGTCCGGATCCACACCGAGGGGATGACCGAGGCCGAGGCCATCGAGCTGATGGTCCGCGGCGGCTTCCAGGAAGAGGCCGAGGCCCGGGCGAAGTACACCCGGGCGCGCCTCACCTCGACGCAGCTCTCCACCTACTTCGTCGGGTCGCTCGAGATGTGGCGGCTGGAACGCGACCGGCGCCTCCGGCTCGCCAAGAGGGCGCTCGGGTCGGCCGAAGCGGCCGCGGCGGCCGTCCCCGAGTCACGCCTCGTCGGCGGCCTCGGCGCGACCCCCGGCTTCGACTACCGCGAGCACCTCGAGCTCGTCCTCGCCTTCGGCTCGCCGCCGATCGCGACGCTCCGCCGCTTCGTCCTCGGGGAGTAGCGCCCGGTCGCCGCTTCCACCCGGTAGCCGGCGTCCGCGCCGGCCGCGCGGATCGCGGCGTCCACCGCGGCCACCCGCGAGGCCGCGCGCCGGAGGGGAGCCCCGCGCGCTCCCGCGGCCACCGCGCCGGCGAGCGACTCGAGGGAGGCGAGCCGCGCGAGCGCCTCGAACGGCTCCCGCTCGAACCACTCGGTCCCGTCCCATCGGTTCACGCGGACGACGGAGCGGATCCCGTCGTCACCGAACCAGGCGGCGAGCGCCACGCCGGCCGTCTTCGCCGCCGCCCCCGTCGCCGCGATCGGGGGAAGGCCGGCGAGCGCGACGAGGAGGCCCGTCCGCCACCATGCGTCCCCGTCGTCGGCGCCGGCGTCGCGGAGCGCCTCCGCGAGGAGCGGACGGAGTCGGAGGTCGTCGACCGCGGCCCGGCAGCCCGTCCCCGGCGCGTCGCCGGGGCGCGCCGCGGCCCCGACGGCGCGGAGGATCGCGAGGACCGCGAGGGTCGGCGCGTCGGCGGCGGCCCCGACCTCCCTGAAGGCGATCTCCGCCGCGGCGACGGCGACCCCGACCGCCCGGATGGACGCCGCCGCTTCGTCCGCGAGGCGCCGGGAGGCGGCGGGGTCCGCCGCGCCGCCGATCGCGGCACCCACCGCCGCGAGCGCCGACGAGATCGACGCGTCGAGCGCCGCCGCGTCGACCGCGCCCGGCTCGCGCCTGCCCGCGGCCGCCGGCCCACCGACCGCCGCCGTAGCCGCACGGAGCGCGGCGCGGACCGGACCGTGGACCGGCTCCAGCTCCAGCTCCCGGAGCGCCTCCGCGATCGACGGGACCCCGCGGCCGCCGAGCCGCTCGGCGAGCCGGGCGTACGCGCCGCGCCTGCCGCCGTCGCCCGGGGCGTCGTCGCCGACGACCCGGATCTCGACGAAGACCTGGGCGCGGTACGCGTCGAGCGAGACGCGGAGCCCGTCCTCCCGCAGCTCGCGGACGGAGCGGAGGTACTCGAGCCCACCCCGCTCGTCCCGGAGGACGACCCACGCGCCGTCGTCGCCGGGGAGGCCCAGCCCCTCGGCGAGCGACCGGTGGCGGAGCGCCTTCGACCCGCCCGCCCTGTCGACGAACGCGACGGAGCGGCGGATCCGGCCGGCGGTCTCGCCGAACCGGTTGTGGTAGACGACGAGCGACGCCTCGCCGTCCCGGAGGTTCGAGTACGCGAAGACGTTCTCGTCGACCGCGCCGCCGTCGGTCTCGAGGTCGTAGAACGTGAACCCGGCCACCTCGGCGAAGCGCTCGCGTCGGTGGAGGAGCGGGAAGATCTCCCGCTCGTGGCGCTCGACGAGCGCCGCGTCCGGCGCCTCGTCCCGGTAGGCGCGCCGGTATTCCATCCCGTACTTCTCGGCGAACCCCTCCACCTGGCCGTGCCCGAACATCGGGAGCCCCGGGAGCGTCACCATGAGCGTCGCGATCCCGAAGTACTTGTCGCCGCGCCCGAACTGCTCGACGGCCGTCTCCTCGTCCGGGTTGTTCATGAAGTTGACGTACCGCTTGAGGATCTCCGGGTCGAACTCGAGCGTCTCCTTCACGAGCCGCCGGTACCCGGCGTTCTCCTCGTCGCGGAGCATGTGCATGAAGGCGCTGTTGTAGACGCGGTGCATCCCGAGCGTCCGGACGAAGTAGCCCTCCAGCATCCAGAACGCCTCCGCGAGGAGGAGGGTGTCCGGCGCCTCCGCCGCGACCCGGTCCACGACCTCGCGCCAGAACTCCACCGGCATCCGGGCGTCGAAGTCGGCCTTCGGGAGCCCGTGCTCGGCGCGGGACGGGATCCCGCCGCCGGCCCCCGGCTCGGGGAACCAGAGCCGCTGGATGTGGCGCTTCGCGAGCGTCATCGCGGCGTCGAAGCGGATCACCGGAAAGCGGCGCGCGACCTCGAGGATCGTCTCGATCACCGCCTCGCGCGTCGCCGGGTTCAGGTAGTCGAGCTGGGCGGTGTCGTTCCAGGGGAAGCTCGTCCCGTCGTTCCCGTGGTAGACGTAGCGGACCTCGCCGCTCCGCCGGTCGACCCGCTTGAACGTGACCGCCGCGTCCGACGAGTCCCAGTAGTGGTCCTCGAGGTGGATCGCGACGCGGTCGTCCGTCGAGAGGTCGGGGCCCTCGTACGCGTACGAGGGGTACGGGGGGTAGGGGAGCGACAGGAAGCGCTCCGGGTGCTCGACGACCCACGTCGAGTCGATCCCCATGTGGTTCGGCACCATGTCCGACGCGAGCCGGATCCCCCGGGCGCGGGCGCGATCGCGGAGGCTCGCCCACGCCGGGTCGCCCCCGAGGTCGGCGGCGATCCGGTAGTCCATGAGCGAATAGGCCGATGCGACCGCCTCCGGGTTGCCGCGCCGCCGCTTGATCTCCTGCGACGCACGGCTCCGCTCCCAGAGGCCGATGAGCCAGAGGCCGGAGATCCCCCAGCGGGCGAGGCGGTCCAGCTCCTCGTCGGGGATCGCGTCGAGCGTCCGGATCTCGCGTCCGTAGGTCCGCGAGAGCTGGTCGAGCCAGACGTACGTGCTCTTCGCGAGCAGGACGAGCCGCGGCATCCAGTCGAGGTCGCGGCTGAACCGCTCCGGCTCCTCTCCGTCCCCGAGGCCGGGACCGAGGCCGGGCCGCTCGCCGCGTCCCCGCCCGTCGCCCTGGCCGCCGTGGAGGCGGAGCCAGGCCGCCCGCTCGTCCTCGGCGAGGACGTCGAGCCCCAGCACGAGCCGGTCGAGGAAGCGGCCGAGGAGGAGCCCCCAGTGCTCGCGGATCCAGCGGAGCTGCCCGGCGAGCGAGTCCGGGTGGGCGATCGCGGGCGCCCGCAGCATCGTGACGAGCGGCTGGGCGTCGGGGCCGAACGGCGGACGCTCCTCGAAGTGCCGGACGAGCGCACCGATCGCCTCGCCGTACGCGGTCGTCCGCTCGAGCGCCGCGTCGTCGAAGAGCTCCGCGTACGGCGCGAAGGCGGGGTTCGCGTTCGCGAGCCAGCAGAGGACGAGCTCCTCCAGCACGATCTCCCGGTGCGGGATCCCGCCGGTCGCGCCCGCGAGCCACTCGGTCGCGGCCGTGCCGTCCCGGTGCGCGGCCGCGGTGGGGAAGCGGTCCGCGAACGCGACGAGGAGCCCGTCCACCGCCGGCCGCCCGAGCTCCGCCTCGAGCGCGGCGAGTGCCCGGCCGATCGCCCGACGGTCGATCCCCTCGCGGTAGAGGGCGACGACGTGGTGGAGGATCTCGTCGATCAGCCCCATCGCGTTCAGCCGGCCGGCGAGGACCGCGCGCTCCGGGTGGCGGGCGGCCTCCCGCCGCTCGTTCATCCGGTCGGCGAGCGCGCGGGTCGCGGCGAAGTCGGCGAGGAGGAGGTTCCCCGTCAGCCCGAAGAGCGCGGCATCGAGGCCGTAGCGGACGCGCGCCTCCCGGGAGACGTGGAACTCGAACATCGGCCGCCCGAGGATAGCAGCGCGGTCCCGCGCGACCCGACCGCTCGTCCCCGCCGCGACCGGAACGTCCCCGAACCGACCCGCGTGGGCGTCCGCGCACCACCGAAGGTCCCGGTTCGGTGACGCGGGGCACCGAAAAGGCCGCTGACGCCTCGACGTAGGACCTCCGGGTTCTGGAAGGTAGGACCCGTCTTCCTGTCGGATGTGGATCCCTCGTCCGGATCCGGCAGGCAGTGCGGGACCCTCCCCCGCCGGACGCGGTGCCCCGAGCCACCGCAGCTACGAAGGATCCGATGCGCACGTCGATGCACGCTCCCGGCCGATCCGACGCCCCTGCCCGCCGCGACGGCACGGCCACGCGCCGCCTCGTCCCTCGTGCGGTCGCGGACGCCCGCGCGCGCGCCCTCCCCGTCGTCGTCGCCCTCGGCCTCCTCCTCGGCGCCGTCGTCGGCGTGCCCGCCGCATCCGCCGCGGACCCGCTCCCGACGTCGACGAGCCTCGCGTCGTCCACGGCGACCTCGACGTTCGGCAACGCCGTCACCTTCACCTACTCGGTCAGCTCGAGCGGCGCCGTCACCGGGACGATCACGCTCCTCGACGGGACGACGACGCTGTCCAGCTGCGCGTTCACCGGGACGGCCTGCACCTTCACGACGAGCTCGCTCGCCGTCGGGGCGCACGCGATCACCGCCCGGTTCGAGGGGACCGCGACCCACGCGACGAGCACCTCCCCGGTCGTCCTCCACACCGTCCGGATCGGGTATCGGAGCGCCGCCACGGGCGGGACGAGCACGAACACGCCGACGACCCTCGCGATCCCGGCCCCGGCCGGTCTCGTCGCCGGGGACGCGCTCGTCGCCGCGATCTCCGTCAACGGGAGCGCGACGATCACGACGCCGGCCGGCTGGACGCGGCTCTCCGACGCGAACCACGCGACGCTCTTCCGCCAGGCGATCTTCTGGAAGATCGCCGCCGCGGGCGACGCGACCGGCTCCTCGTGGGCGATCTCCGGCTCCGTCAACTCCACCCGCGCCTCGGGCGTCGTCGTCGCCGTCCCCGGCGCCGCCGTCGCCGCCCCGCCCGTCGGCGAGTCCGCCGGCCAGGCGAACGCGACCGCATCCACGTCGATCGCCACGCCGTCGCTCTCGCTCGGTGCGAACCGGACCGGCCTCGTCGTCCTCTTCGGCGGGATCAACACCGGCACGACCGTCGCGACGGGTGGCGTCGCGAGCCCGTACTCGCTCGCCGCCCAGGTCGCGTCGACACAGGGCGCCTCCGCCGGCCAGGTCACCACCGTCGCCGCGTACGGGTCGCCGATCACCGGTAGCACCATCGCCGGCTCGTCCATCTCCATGGCGCTCTCCGCCGTCAACACCGGTGGCGCCGTCTTCCTCCGCCAGCGCTCCGCCGTCACGGTCACGTCGATCTCAACGCCGTTCGCGAGCTCCACGTACGGGAGCCCCGTCACGCTCACCGCGTCGGTGAGCCCGGGCGTCGCCGAGGGGACCGTCACGTTCCTCGACGGCGCCACCGAGATCGGGTCGTGCACGATCGTCGCGGGGGCCTGCTCCGCCGACATCACCGGCCTCGCGGCCGGCGCCCACTCGCTCGTCGCCCGGTACGACGGGAGCACCGCCTACCTCTCGAGCAGCTCCGAGGCGATCGCCCACACGGTGGACCCGCGCGCGACGACGACCTCCGCCTCGAGCAGCTCGCCCACCTCGACGTACGGCCAGCTCATCACGCTCTCGGCGAGCGTCGCCCCGGCCGACGCGACCGGCACGATCGACTTCACCGAGAACGGGGTCAGCCTCGGCACCTGCGTCCTCACGAGCGGCGCCTGCTCGATCCAGCGGAGCACGCTCTCGGCGGGGAGCCACTCGATCCTCGCGGAGTACCGCGGCGACGCGAACCACCTCGAGAGCACGTCCGGCGCGATCATCCAGATCGTCACCGCCGCGCCGACCGCGACGTCGATCAGCTCGAACCTCCCGAGCGCCACGTACGGCCAGACGATCCGCTTCACGGTCACCGTCGTGAACACCGCAACCGCCCCGGTCCCCGCCGGGACGATCGCCGTCTCCGACGGCACGACGCCGGTCGGGAGCTGCACCGTCAACCCGAGCGGCACGTGCGAGGTCGCGACGACGTCGCTCGTCTCCGGCACCCGCTCGATCTCCGCGCACTTCTACCCGGCGAGCGGCAACTTCGCGCGGAGCGACTCCGCGCCGATCACCCAGACGATCGTCTCCGGGACCCAGACGACGCTCTCCGTCACGCCGTCGACCTCCACGTACGGCGCGACGACGACGTTCACGATCTCCGTCGCCGCCTTCGACGGGACGACCCCGACCGGGAACGTCACCGTCTCCGAGGGGACGGCGACGATCGGCGGCTGCACGCTCTCCGCGGCGAGCTGCTCGTTCACGAGGAGCGACCTCACCACCGGGGCGCACTCGTACACCGGGCGCTACCTCGGCGACACCTTCCGGACCGCGAGCAGCGGGAGCGGCTCGAACACCGTCACCCGCGCCGCCACCCAGACGACGATCTCCACCAGCAACGCGAATGCGGGCTACGGGGAGACGGTCACCTTCACGGTCACCGTGACGAACACGCAGACCGCCCCGGTCCCCACCGGCACCGTCAGCGTCTCCGACGGCGGCGTCGCCATCGGCTCCTGCTCCCTCTCGTCCGGCTCCTGCACCGTCGCGACCTCGTCGCTCTCGGCCGGGACCCACGCGATCACCGCCGCCTATGCCGCGACGACGAACTTCGCGGCGAGTACCTCCTCCACGCTCACGCAGACGGTCATCGCGCCGTCCACGACGACGGTGACGAGCTCGCTCCAGAACTCGCGCTTCGGCCAGTCGGTCACGTTCACGGCGAGCGTCACGTCGGGCGACGGGTCGCTCGCGACCGGCACGGTCGAGTTCGCGGCCGACGGCACGTCGATCGGCTCCTGCAGCCTGACCGGGGCCGGCTCGTGCACGGTCGCGATCTCGTCCCTCGAGGTGGGGGCGCGGGCGATCGTCGCCTCGTACGGCGGCGACTCGTTCCGGGCGTCGAGCGCCGGCTCCTTCACGCAGACCGTCCTCGTCGCACGCACCTCGACGTCGATCACGTCGAACAACACCGCCGCCACCTACGGCCAGACGATCCGCTTCACCGTCACGGTCGCGAACACCGACTCGCTCCCCGTCCCGACCGGGACGGTCTCCGTCTCGGACGGCGCGACGGCGGTCGGCTCGTGCACCCTCGTCTCCGGGACGTGCGACGTCACGACCGCGTCGCTCGCCGCCTCGGCCTCGCCCCGGACGATCACCGCGACCTACGCCGGAGCCGCGAGCTTCGCGACGAGCAGCGGGACCGTCTCCCAGTCGGTCGCGAAGGCCGCGACGACGACGACGCTCACCCGCCTCCCGGCGACCGCGTCGCTCACGTACGGGACGTCCGTCGTCTACACGATCACCGTCGCCTCGCCGACGGGGACCCCGACGGGCACCGTCAGCGTCTCCGACGGCGGGACCGCCGTCGGCTCCTGCACGCTCTCCGGCGGCACGTGCACCGTCTCGACGAGCTCGCTCGCCGTCGGCGTCACGAGGAACGTCACCGCGACCTACGCGACGACGACGAACTTCCTCGCGAGCTCCGGGACGAACGCGATCGCGATCTCGAAGCTCACCCCGACGATGACGGTCTCGAGCAGCGCGAACCCCGCGGGCAACGGACGGCCGGTCACCTTCACGGCGACCCTCTCGACCGGTACGGAGACCGGGACGGTCACGATCACCGCCGCGACGACCGGCGACCCCGGGACCCCGGTCCTCACCGACACGTGCACCCTTGCCTCCGGGCGCTGCTCGATCGCGCCGGCGACGCTCGCCGCCGAGCCGCACATCGTCACCGCCTCCTACGGGGGTGACACGAACCACGAGGCGACGAGCGGGACGCTCACCCAGGAGTTCCGCGTCAGCTCGGACACGACCCTCACGGTGAGCCCCACCTCGTCCATCGTCGGGACGGCGGTCACGTTCACCGCGACCGTCACCACCGGGGACGGGATCTACGCCGTCGGCAACGCGACGTTCCGCTACGGGACGACGACGATCGCCTCCTGCGCGCTCGGCGCCGACGGGACCTGCTCGATCGTCAGCTCGGTGCTCCCCGCCGGGACCCAGTCGCTCACCGCGAGCTTCGGCTCGACGGACGACGCCCACGCCGCCAGCACCTCGCCGGCCGTCTCCTTCGTCGTCTCGAAGGCGACCCCGACGGTCGCGATCTCGAGCTCGAACTGGACGACCCCGACGTACGGGACGACGATCACCTACACGGCCACCGTCACCGGCGTCGTCGGCCGGGTCGCGACCGGCACCGTCGCGTTCTCGGACGGGACGGTCCCGCTCGGGACCTGTTCGCTCACGGCCGGCTCGTGCTCGATCACCGCGCCGGGCCTCCTCGGCGGGACCCATCCGATCACCGCCCGCTATCAGGGCGATGCGAGCTACCTCGCGGCCGCGAGCCCGACGACGACCCAGACGATCCTCCCGGCGCCGACGACGACCGCCGTCACCGGCCCGACCGCGTCCACCTTCAACCAGGCCGTCACCTACACGGTCACGGTCACGAGGAGCGGGAGCGGCACCGCCGCGCTCACCGGCACCGCCGCCATCCTCGACAACGGGGTCCAGATCGCGACCTGCACGCTCGTCGGCGGGACGTGCACCTACTCGACGAACACGCTCGCCGCGGGGACGCACCCGATCACGGCGCGCTACGTCGGCGACACGAACTGGGCGACGAGCACGTCGACCCCGGCGATCAACCTCGTCGTCGCCCGCGGCGCGACCACGACGACGCTCACCTCGACCGCCACGTCCGCCGTCTACGGGACCGCGATCACCCTCACCGCCCGCGTCGACTCGTCCGCCGGGACGCCGACCGGCAGCGTCACCTTCCTCGACGGCCTCGCGACCGTCGGCACGTGCACGCTCGTCGGCAACACGTGCGCGATCACCGTCTCCAACCTCGCGGTGGGGACGCGGAACATCACCGCCTCGTACGCGGTGACGACGAACCACCTCGCGTCGGTCTCCGCTGCGGTCGCGATCACGATCTCGAAGGCGACGACGACGACGACGGTCACGACGAGCAGCGCGACGACGACCTTCGGCACCGGGACCCTCACGGTCCGGGTCGCCCCGACGAGCGCCACCGGGACGGTGAGCATCTCCGACGGCGGCGTGCCGTGGACGACGTGCGTCCTCTCGGCCGGCGCCTGCACCGTCTCGCTCGCGAGCCTCTCGATCGGCGCGCACACGCTGAGCGCCTCCTACCCGGGCGACGCGAACCACGCGGCGAGCGTCTCGGCGACCGTCGCGCAGAACGTCGTCGCCGGCTACAAGGGCTTCGGGACCGGCAACACCGGCAACAGCGCCGCCACCTCCCTCACGGTCGCGCATCCGGCCGGCACCGTCGCCGGGGACGTCCTCGTCCTCGTCGTCACCTCCGGCGTCCCGAACGCGACGATCACACCGCCCGCGACCTGGACCCGGCTCGGCACGTCCCTCACGAACCTGACGATCACCCAGGCGCTCTTCTGGAAGGTCGCGGCGGCGGGCGACGTCGCCGGGTCCACCGTCGTCAGCGTGACGAACTCGAAGGCGACCGGCATCATCGCGGCCGTCTCCGGCGCCTCGACGACGCTCCCTGCGGCCGTCTTCTACGGCGGCCAGACGAACCAGACGGCGCTCGCGCAGGTCTACACGCCGCCCCTCTCGTTCGGCTCCGACGTCACCGGGATCCCGCTCATCTTCGGCGGCCTCGGCACGAGCACGACGCTCAGCTCCGTCTCGGCGACCTTCACGGTCGCGGGGTCGACGGCGTCGGGCGGCGGCGGCGGGACGAGCTCGCAGGTGACGACCGGCCTCGGCTACGGCTCGCTCCGGCGCGTCAGCGGCTTCACGAACCTCCTCCTCAGCTTCGTCGGGTCCGGCAACAACATCGGCCATGCGGTCTTCATCCCGCAGCAGGCGTCGATCTCCACGGGGACGACCGTCGTCTCGTCGCCGAACCCCTCCGACTTCGGCAGCGCCGTCACGTTCACCGTGACGACGACCGCCGCGAGCGGGACCGCCGTCGGGCCGATCGACCTCTTCGACGTGACGGCCGGCGGCGCCGTCCGGATCGGCGGCTGCACGCTCGCCGCCGGCTCGTGCGACGTCGTCGTCCCGACGCTCGCGGTGGGCCCCCACACGATCCGCGCGACCTACTCCGGCGACGGCGTCTTCGCGTCGAGCCTCGGGACGATGACCCACGTCGTCAGCGCGGCCCCCACGACGACGACCGTCACGAGCAGCGCGGCGAACGCCCCGTTCGGCCGCCCGGTCACCCTCACGGCATCCGTCTCGACGGGCGACGGGACGATCCCGACCGGGACGGTCGCCTTCTCCGACGGGACGACGCCGCTCGGCACGTGCACGCTCAGCGCGGGTGCCTGCTCGATCACCGCGCCCGGTCTCTCCCTCGGCCAGCACGCGATCACCGCCACGTTCCTCGGGACGACGGGCTTCGCGCCGAGCACCTCGCCGACCTTCGTCCAGACGGTCGCCCCGGCCTCGACGACCGTCTCGATCTCGAGCAGCAGCCCGTCCGCGGGCTTCGGCCAGCAGGTCGTCTTCACGATCACGGTCGCGGGCTCCGAAGGGACGATCCCGACCGGCGCCGTCTCGATCTCCGACGGCTCGCTCCCGCTCGGCGCCTGCACGCTCGGCGCGGGCGGGACCTGCCAGGTCCCGACGAGCACGCTGAGCGTCGGCAGCCACGCGATGACCGCCCGCTACGAGGGCGACGCCGCCCACCTCCCCGGCGCGACGCTCGCCCCGACGAACCAGACGATCACCCCGATCGCGACGACGACGACCGTCGTCGCGACCCCGACGACCGTCGCGTTCGGGGCGCCGCTCACGCTCACCGTCACCGTCGCCGGCCTGGCCGGGACGGTCCCGAGCGGGCTCGTCGTCGTCGCCGACGGCACGACGGGCATCGGCACCTGCACGCTCGACCTCGGCCGGTGCGACGTCGTCACGAGCGCGCTCCCGTTCGGGACGCGGATCGTCGTCGCGAGCTATGCCGGCGACGCGAACCACCAGGCGAGCGCCTCGTCGACGTCGGTGACGGTCACGGCCGCCTCGACGACGACGACGGTCGCGAGCAGCAGCCCGACGTCGATCTTCGGCCAGCCGGTCACCTTCACCGCGAGCGTCACGAGCAGTGCCGGGACGCCGCCGACCGGGACGGTCGCCTTCTCCGACGGGACGATCCCGCTCGGCACGTGCGCCCTCGTCCTCGGGACGTGCGACTACACGACCGGCGCGCTCACGGCCGGGACCCACCAGATCGTCGCCCGCTACCTCGGCGACGGCAACAACGCCGCGAGTGCCTCCGCCCCGATCGAGCAGATCGTCGCGGCGGCCCTCTCGACGACGACGCTCACGGTCGACCGGACGAGCGCGACGTACGGCGACGCCGTCACGTTCCGCGCCTCCGTCACGAGCGGGGACGGCGCCACCGCGACCGGGACGGTGGCCTTCTCCGACGGGACGACGCCGATCGGCACCTGCACGCTCGCCGCGGGCCGCTGCGACCTGACGACCTCGACGCTCGCCGCCGGGGTCCGCTCCGTCACCGCGCGCTTCACCGGCACGCTCAACCTCGCCCCGAGCACCTCCGCGCCCGCGGCGGTCGCGATCGCCCAGGCGACGACGACGGTCGTCGTCACGACGAGCCCGAACCCCTCGCTCTTCGGGACCGGGACCGCGACGATCACCGTCACCGGCCGCCCCGCGCCCGCCGCCGGCCCGACCGGGACCGTCTCGCTCCTCGACGGCGTCGTCCCGTTCGACACGTGCACGCTCGTCTCGGGCTCCTGCACGATCCCGCTCACGACGCTCCAGCTCGGGAGCCACACGCTCGTCGCGACGTACGGCGGTGACGCCAACCACCTCGGGAGCTCCGGGAGCACGTCCCACACGGTCGTCACCGGGCTTCGCGGCTCGGTCGCCGCCGGGGCCGGGTCCGTCTCCGCCCTCGTCCTCGGCCCGCTCGCGTCGATCCGCTCGGGCGACCTCCTCGTCGCCTCGGTCACGGCGTACGGCAGCACGATCGCGATCGCGACGCCGACCGGCTGGACCCGCGCCGGCACCGAGACCGTGAACGGCTCGCTCCGCCAGGCGATCTTCTGGCGGGTCGCGACCGCGGCCGACGCGACGGCGAGCTGGTCGTGGACCGTCGGCGCCCGCTCGAACGTCTCCGGCGTCCTCGCCGCGGTGGCGGGCGGCGCCCCGGCCGCGCCGTGGCTCGCCGCCGCGA
>JBJOLT010000001.1:0-9260 GCA_046045415.1 Chloroflexota bacterium
GGGTTGTAGAGGACGTTCGAGAGGACCGCCTGGGCGAGCTCGATCGTGATCGGCATCGCCCCCATGCTCGCGTAGGCGACGATCCGGTTGAGCGCCCCCTCGAGCTCGCGGATGTTGCTGACGACCTTCCGGGCGATGAACTCGACGACGTCGGAGCCGATCGGGACGCCGCCCTCCTCGGCCTTCGCGCGGAGGATGGCGATCCGCGTCTCGAGGTCCGGCGCCGTCAGGTCCGCGATCAGCCCCCACTCGAAGCGGCTTCGGAGCCGTTCCTCGAGCGTGACGATCGCGCGCGGCGGCCGGTCGGACGAGAGGACGATCTGCTTGCCGCCCTCGTGGATCGCGTTGAACGTGTGGAAGAACTCCTCCTGGGTCCGCTCCTTGTCCGCGATGAACTGGATGTCGTCGATGAGGAGGAGGTCGATCCGCCGGTAGCGGGCGCGGAAGTCGTCGATCCGACCCTGCTGGATGCTCGTGATGAACTCGTTCGTGAACCGCTCGCTCGTCACGTAGACGACGCGCTTCCGCGGGAACTTCGCGATCACCTGGTTGCCGATCGCGTGCATCAGGTGCGTCTTGCCGAGCCCGACGCCGCCATAGAGGAAGAGCGGGTTGTAGGCGTGGCCGGGTCGCTCCGCGACGGAGAGGCTCGCGGCATGGGCGAGCCGGTTGGCGGACCCGACGATGAAGTTCGAGAAGGTGTACCGGGGGTTGAGGTGCGTCGTCCCGCCCTCGCCACCGACCCGGGTCGGCTCGACCCGGACCTCCCGGCGTCCGGGGCGGTCCGCGCCCGGCTCCTCGGGGCCCTCGTCGCCCTCGGCGCCGGGGCGCTCGGCGGCGGCCGCATCGGCGCTCGCGACGACGAACTCGACCTGGACGCTGTACCCGACGATCCGGGCGAGGGTCTGGGAGATGAGGGAGCGATAGCGGGTCTCGAGCCAGTCCTTCACGAACCCGTTCGGGACGGAGATCCGGAAGCGGTTCTCGTCGACGTCGTCGAGGTTCGTGTCGCGCAGCCACGTCTCGTAGTTCGCCGGCGAGAGCGCCACCTGGAGCTCGCCGAGCGCCGCGCGCCAGACCTGCTTCGCATCCATCGATCGACGTTGACCCTGCCTGCGGTTGCTGCGGGGACGAGGTGACGCGGGTCGTGCCCGGGACGAGAACCCCCGGCGGGAGCAGGTCGTGCTCGGCGTCGGGTCCCTCCGAACGGGGTCTCGGGTGCCGCTCCCCGGCGACCGAGGCGGTCGTCGGCGGGGTCTCGCGGCGCCTCCGGGCGTCCGGTGAGGGCGGAGGATAGCACCGGCCCGGAGGGCCCCGCAAGGCGATTCGGCGATACCCCCGGGGAGTATCCGGCCGGCCCGACCGGAACGCTTGCCGCGGCCGCTCCGGCGGGGCATCGCCGAGCACCGGCGCTCGTTGACACCCCGTTCGCGCCGTCCGTATACTCCGCCGGTCGGGACGCGCCGCGCAGCCTACGGGAGCGCCGGCGCGTTCGTCCGCCTCAGGGGTCCGAGACGAGGACTCCGGGGCTCGCTCGAGAGGACTGCGCGGATCCCCATGAAGCAGACGTATCAGCCCAAGAAGCGGCACCGGTCCAAGGAGCACGGCTTCCGCGCCCGGATGCGAACGACCGGGGGCCGGCGTGTCCTCGCGGCGCGGCGCGCCCGGGGCCGGAAGCGCCTGACCGTCTGACGGTCGAGCGCGGCTCGCACCCGCCGCGCCTCGTGATGCTCTCCAGGCCGCGCGACTTCGCGGCGATCCAGCGGGGAGGCACGAGCCGGTCGAGCGACCTGCTCCACGCCCGGTTCGTCCGGACCGAGCTCGCGGTCACGCGGTTCGGCCTTGCGACCGGCCGGACCCTCGGCGGGGCGGTCGTGCGGAACCGGGTCCGGCGCAGGCTTCGGGCGGTGCTCCGGGCGATCGCGCCGGCGCTCGCACCGGGCTGGGACATCCTGATCGTCGCCCGGCCGGCGATCGTCGGGGCGGATCACGCGGCCCTCGCCGCGGCGGTCCGCCGGGTGCTCGAGCGAGGAGGCGTCGTGGTTGAGCGGAAGGAGCGGGACGCGGGATGAGGCGGATCGGGATCGGCCTGATCAGGCTCTACCGCCTCGCCTTCGCGTGGCTCCCATCGGCGTGCCGCTACGAGCCGACGTGCTCCCGCTACACCGAGGAGGCGATCGACCGCTACGGGCTCGTCAGGGGGACGTGGCTCGGTGCGCGGCGGATCGCCCGATGCCACCCCGGTCACCCGGGCGGCTACGATCCGGTCCGCTAGAGGAAGTGCACGAGTGACGAGCCCCCTTCCTGCGGTCCGCCTCCCCGTCGCGGTCCGGACGGTCGCCCTCGCGGCGATCGTCGCGCTCCTTCTCGCCGCCTGCACCTCGACGGAGTCGGGGGGCGGCCCGACGGCGACCCCCACCCCCACCCCGCTCGTGCCGGCATCGCCCGGCGCCGACCCGGTCAGCCTCCTCGCCTGGATCTTCACGCCGGTCTTCCAGGCGATCTTCATCCTCATGGCGGCGCTCGACGCGGCCACCTCGAACATCGCCGTCGCGATCGTCCTCCTCACGCTGATCATCCGCGTGATCCTCGTCCCGGTCTTCCGGAACCAGACGGTCTCGCAGCGCCGGATCCAGCTGATCCAGCCGGAGCTCCGCGAGATCGCCCGCCGCCATCGCGGCGACCGGGCGAAGATCAGCGAGGCGCAGATGGCGCTCTATCGCGAGCGCGGGATCAACCCGGCGTCGGGCTGCCTCCCTCTGATCCTCCAGTTCGTCCTCCTCATCCCGATGTACTCGGTGATCAGCAACGGACTGACGAACTTCGACCCGTCGGCGATGGTGACCCTCTTCGGCTTCCGCCTCCCGATCCTCGAATGCAGCAACGTCGTGAACGGGATCGCCGACATCTCGCGCCCGTGCATCGACCCGATCGCCTTCGGGGTCGACTGGAGCCGTCCCGAGACGCTCATCCCGCTCCCGCTGATCGGCGGGCTCTCCGTCCTCGCCGTCGTCTCGGCGCTGCTCCAGATGATCCAGAGCCGGATGATGCTCTCGCCGATCGCGCCGGGGGAGACGCCGGATCAGGCGGCCGTCGTCCAGCGCCAGACGATGCTCCTCTTCCCCATCATCACGATCTTCTACGGCGGCTTCCTGCCGGCCGGCCTCTTCCTCTACTGGATCGTCACCACCGTCTTCTCGATCGTCCAGCAGTACCTGATCGTCGGCTACGGGTCCCTCTTCCCCCTCTTCGGGAGGACGCCCGGGTTCGCCGTCGGTCACACGCCGCGCTTCCCCGTCGCGATGCCCGTCCGGGACGACGACGGCACGCGCGGTCCGGGTCAGCCGGGACGCACCCCCACTTCAGCCGACCGTGCCGCGTCCGCGGCCGCGACGATCAGGTCCGCCGGGAAGAGCCGGACGGGCCGCCGAGGGAGAAAGCGCTAGATGAGTGCCTACCGCGAGTTCACCGGGAAGTCGGTCGAGGACGCGCTCCGCGACGCCCGCGAGGCGTTCGGCGTGGGACTCGACGGGCTCGACTTCGAGATCCTGACGGCCGGCTCGCGCGGGGTCCTCGGCATGGGCGCCGAGCCCGCACGGATCCTCGCCGCGCCGCGCGCCGCGCTCGGCGGCGTCGCCCCGAAGCGGGAGGCGGCCGAGTCGACGCCGCTCCCCGCCAGGCCGCCGCGCGAGGACCGTGACGACCGCGGCCCCCGTCGTGACGACCGCGGCCCGCGCCGCGACGACCACGGTGACCGGCCGCGCGACCCTCGCCCCGACGGCGACCGCGGTGCGGCCCCGCGCGCTCCCCGGGCCGACGGCGGACAGCCGGGCCCCCGCCGCGACGACCGCGGCCCCCGCCGCGACGACCGACCCCGCCGGGACGGCGGACAGCCGGGCCCCCGCCGCGACGACCGACCCCGCAGCGCCGGCCGGGCCCCCGACCTGACCGCGAGCGAGATCGCCGAACTCTCGGCATCCCGGAGCTCCGTCGCCGCAGAGCGCGCCGACCTCGAGGCCGCCGAGGCATCGCCCGAGGCGCTCGCCGCGGCGAAGACGATCCTCGAGGAGCTGATGGCGCACCTCGGGTTCGACGTCCGCGTCGAGATCGAGACGGGCGAGACGAGCCGCGTGAACATCACCGGCGACGGCGACGAGAAGGAGGCGCTCGGCGCGCTGATCGGCCGGAAGGGCGAGCGCCTCTCCGCCCTCCAGCACATCGTCAATCTCATCCTCTCGAAGCGGCTCGGCGAGTGGACCCGCGTCCTCGTCGACGTCGAGGACTACCGCGGCCGTCGCGAGCGGCAGCTCCGGGAGATCGCCGAGCGCGCCGCCGCTCGCGTCGTCGAGACGGGCTCGATCCTCCAGCTCGAGCCGATGCCGGCCCTCGAGCGGCGCTGGGTCCACATCGCCCTCCGCGACAACCCGGACGTCGTGACGCAGTCGATCGGCGAGGAGCCGAACCGCCGGATCGTCATCCTCCCGCGCCCCGCCTGACGGGACCCCCCGCCGAGGACGGGCCACCGACGGGCGACCGACGGGTCGCTGCTACGATGCCGGGACAGGGATGACGACGACCGACGAGCTCGCCGCGACGATCGGGGGACGCACCCCCGCACCGCTCCGGATCGCCGCTGCCTTCGTCGGGGGGCTCGTCGCCGCGGGACTCCTCGTCGCCGCGCTCGCCTACGCGTACGAGACCGCGCACGCCGGACGGATCTATCCGGGGGTCCGGATCGGCGACCTCGACGTGAGCGGGCTCGCGGCCGCCGAGGCGGCAGGGCGGCTCCGCTCGCTCCACGGGACGCTCGGCGACGGGAGCCTCGTCGTGGAGGCGCCCGACGGGATCTCCCGGTTCACGTACGCGGAGCTCGGCCGGCGGATCGATGCCGACGGCCTCGCGGCCGACGCCTACGCGCTCGGCCGGACCGGCGACCCCGTCGCGCGCCTCGTGGAGCAGGCTCGTCTCCTCGCACGCGGCGGTTCCGTCCCGCTCCGGGTCGCCGTCGACGAGGCGGCGCTCTCGGGCCGGCTCGTCGAGCTCGCCGAGCGCGGGACGCGCGCCCCGATCGACGCGGCGGTCGTCTCGACGCCGGTCGCGTTCATCGCCTCCGGCGGGGTGGACGGCCGCGGGATCGATCCCGGACCGACCACCGCGGAGGCACTCGCGCTCCTCGGCGATCTCGACGCCCCCGACGAGGTGAGGGTGATGCTCGCCGGCCGTCCGGTCGAGCCGACCGTCACGGACGACGAGGCGACGGCCGCCGCCGCGGCTGCGGAGCGGATGGCGCAGGACGTCGTCCTCGCGCTCGACGGCGAGCGATGGCGGATCGGGGCCCGGACGGTCCGCCGCTGGATCGGCTTCGCCGTGACCCCGGCGGGTGGCTACGAGCCCGTCGTCGACCGCGCCGCGGTCGAACTGAACCTCCGGACGATCGCCCGGCGCCTCGACAGGGAGCCGGTCGACGCCCAGTTCCTCATCGGCAAGGGGAACGTCGTCGTCGGCGTCGAGCCGAGCATCGACGGCCGGGCGCTCGACCTGACGACCTCGAGCGGCGTCGTCGCGGCCGCGCTCGGGGCTCGGACCCGTCCGGGTGCCGGCGCCCCGGAGGTCGTCCCGGCGGTCGTCGCGGTCCGGCCGCGCCTCGCGACGGCCGAGGCGACGAGGATCGCACCCGAGATGGCCCTCATCTCGACGTGGACCACGTACTACCCGATCGGCATCAAGAACGGCTACGGGGCGAACATCGAGATCCCGACGCGGCTGATCGACGGGACCATCGTCCCCGCGGGCGGGACGTTCGACTTCTGGGAGGTCGTCGGGGAGGTGAGCGAGGAGACCGGCTACAAGCCGGGCGGCGCGATCATCGACGGGAAGACCGAGCCGACCGGAGCGCTCGCCGGCGGGATCTGCTCGTGCTCGACCACGCTCTTCAACGCGGCGCTTCGGGCCGGCTTCGAGGTCGGGCCGCGGATGAACCACTACTACTACATCGACCGCTACCCCCTCGGTCTCGACGCGACCGTCTGGATCAGCTCGGGCGGCGGGCGTCAGTCGATGTCGTGGCGGAACGACACCGAGCACCCGGTCCTGATCCGCGGCTCGATCCGCCATGTCGGGACGAAGGGGTACGTGACCTTCGATCTCTGGAGCGTCCCGTCGGGCCGGATCGTCGAACTGACCGAGCCGATCGTGAAGAACGAGAAGCCGGCGACGACGATCACCGAGGAGACGCCGACGCTCCTCATCGGGACGAAGGAGCAGATCGAGTGGCCTGCCGACGGGAAGGACGTCTGGGTGAGCCGGACGGTCCGGGACCGCGACGGCACGGTCATCCGCACGGAGACGTTCTACTCGCACTACGCGCGCGTCGACGGGATCATCCTCGTCGGGACGGCCACCTCGCTCCCGCCCGACGGCTCCACGGAGCCGACCCCGGAGCCGACCCCCGTCCCCTAGCCGCCGGACCGAGCGGCCTCAGGCCGTCTCGCCGCCGTCGAGGTTGACGCTCGTGCCGGTGAGATACGCGGCCTGGTCCGACGCGAGGAACGCGTAGAGCGCGGCGACCTCCTCGGGGCGCGCGTGCCGCTTGAGCGGGATCGTCTCGTTCACCGCCTCGAGCATCGCCGGCGTGTACTCGCGCTCCTGCATCGGCGTGAGGACGTAGCCCGGGTTGATCGCGTTCGCCCGGATCGTCGGCGCGTACTCCCTCGCGATCGTCCGCATGAGGAGGAGGACCCCCGCCTTCGTCGCGTTGTAGTCGGCGTAGAAGGGGTGGCCCGCGAGCCCGTTCGTCGATGCCGTGAAGAGGACGACCCCGCCCGTGCCGTCCCGCATCCGCCGGACCGCCTCGCGCGCGGTGAGGAAGGCGCCGGTGAGGTTCGCGCCGATCACGGCCGACCACTGCGCGTCGTCGATCTCGTGGAACGGCGTCCGGAAGCTGACCCCGGCGTTCGCGATCGCGACGTCGACCCCGCCGACGAGCGCGTCGATCCGCCGGAACGCCTCCGCCATCGCATCCGACGAGCCGACGTCGACGGCGACGGTCCCGGCGAGCCCCGGGAGCTCGCGCTCGAGCTCCGGGAGTCGCCGGGCGTCGCGGTCGAGGACGACGACCCGCGCCCCCTCCGCGACGAAGCGCGCGGCGGTCGCCCGTCCGATCCCGCTCGCGCCGCCGGTGACGACGACCCGCCGGCCCTGGAGCTCGGGATACGAGGGGCCGAGGGCGGCCGCCCCCCTCGGGTGCCCGGCGTGTGGCGGTCGGTCGCTCATCTGTCTCCTCGGGCGGGCGCCTCGGCCGGTCGGGCCGGATCGGGTCGGGGAGAAGCGTACCGAAGCGCCGGGATGGCGTGCGGCGTCGACGGGTGCGACACTGCGCGGACGATGGCGACGCGAGCACGGACACGCGGGTCGGCGAGCGACCCGGCGAACCCGCTTCCGAAGATCCCCGAGGCGGATCAGGCGCTCGTCCTCGCCGCCCTCGAGGAGCTCGAGGTCTCGCTCGCGATCTGCGACGTCGTCCGCGACGGCGAGGGGGCGATCGTCGGGGCGAAGGTGCGCTACGCGAACCGCCTCGCGCGCGAGCGCTGGCGCGGCCCGGGGACGGCCCTCGATCAGGTCGCCGGGGAGGACCTCTACGCCCTCGCCCCGCACACGCGGAGCCTCGAGCGGCTCGGCCGGCGCGTCGTCGAGACCGGGACGCCGTTCACCGGCGTCGTCCCCGTCGAGCACGCCTGGGGCCGCCGCTTCCTCGACCTCCATCTCGCGCGCCTCGGCGATGGGTTCGTCGTCACCTCCCGCGACGTGACGGAGAAGGAGCTCGTCGAGCAGACGCTCCGCGAGCGGGAGGCGCGCTTCCGGGTGGAGTTGGCGGCGAGCGAGGAGCGGTTCCGTGCCGCGCTGGACGCGACGCTCGACACGCTCGCGATCCTCCGGACGGTGCGCGACGCGCGCGGCGAGGTGGAGGACTTCGAGATCGTCTACGCGAACCGTGCGTGGCAGGAGGTCCACGGGCACCCCGGGGTGGACCCGGTCGGCCGGCGGCTCTACGCCGAGTACCCGGCGTTCACGCCCCTCCGCGAGTTCCATCTCCGGACCGTCGAGACGAACGAGCCGCTCCGCCGGACCTTCGAGGTGGAGGGACCGTCGCGGCGGTGGCACGAGTTCCAGCTGACGAAGTTCGGCGACGGCTACGTGACCGCCTCGCGTGACGTCACCGACCGCGTCGTCGCCGAAGCGGCGCTGAGCGCGAACGAGGAGCGGCTCCGGGACATCATCGCGGGGATCGACGCGATCATCAGCCTCGAGGACGAGCGGACCGGCGAGGCCTACGTCAGCCCGCAGGCCGAGCGGATCCTCGGCTACCCCCCGGAGAAGCTCGCGCAGGTCGACTTCTGGAAGTCGCGGATCCTGCCGGAGGACGCCGCGTGGGTCGTCCCGATCTGGGACGAGGAGACCTCCGAGTACGAGCTCGAGTACCGGATGCTCGATGCGAACGACCGGGTGGTCTGGCTACGCGAGCGGGTGATCCACCAGATCGATCCGGAGAGCGGCCTGAACCGCTGGTTCGGCGTCGCGTTCGACATCACGGAGCGCCACGTCCTCGAGGACCAGATGGAGCGGGCCCGCCGGATGGAGAGCCTCGGCCGGCTCGCGAGCGGCGTCGCCCACGACTTCAACAACCTCCTCTACGGGATCTCGCTCCTCGCCGAGTACCTCGTCCGCGGCCTCCCCGAGGGGCCGCTCCAGACCGACGCGAAGGAGATCGTCGCGGCGGTCGCCCGTGGGTCGGCCCTCACCCGCCAGCTCCTCTCCTTCGCGCGCGGCCGGAGCGGCGAGCCCGAGCCGACGGACGTCGCGGCGGTCGTCGCCGGGGTCGGGTCGATGCTCGGGCACGTGCTCGGCGGGGGCATCGCGATGGAGATCGAATCGGAGCCGATCGACGGGCTCGTCGTCCTCGATCGGCACGGTCTCGAGCAGGCGCTCGTCAACCTCGCGACGAACGCGCGCGACGCGATGCCCGAAGGGGGCCGGCTCCTGATCCGGACGGACGGGACGAGCCTCACGGACTCCGCGGCGACCGCCCGCGACGTCGAACCCGGCCGGTACGCCCGAATCGTCGTCAGCGACAGCGGCGTCGGGATCAGCCCGGAGATCGCGCCGCGGATCTTCGAGCCCTTCGCAACGACGAAGCCGGTGGAGACGGGGACGGGGCTCGGGCTCTCGAACGTCTACTCGTTCGTCCGTTCGGCGGGCGGGTC
>JBJOLT010000027.1:0-3311 GCA_046045415.1 Chloroflexota bacterium
GACGTAGGCTGTCGATGATGCGCAACATCCCGATCGCGCCGGACGACGGCGGCCCGCCGGGGATCCCGCCGTCCTTCCAACGCTCGATCCTCGTCGTCGAGGACGAGTCGCTCCTGCGCGATGCGCTCGGGCGGGCGCTCGAGGACTGGGGCTTCTCGGTCGTGACGGCCGCGTCCGCTCCCGACGCGCGCCGGGCCTTCCGGCGCATCGACCCCGACGCGATCGTGATGGACGTCGACCTCGGGCCGGGGCCGTCCGGCTTCGAGCTCGCCGAGTCGCTCCTGGAGCTCGGGACCGGGGTGGCGGTCGTCTTCCTGACCAATCTGCCGGACCCGCGTTTCGCCGGGCGAGCGGCGGACGACCTCCCGCCCGGGGTGGCGTACCTGCGCAAGTCGGCCGTCGGGGACCTCGACCTGCTCGCGCGAACGCTCGACGCGGCGATGCGCGGCGCGGTCGAGGTCACGATGCGTCACGACCGCGATCCCGAGCGACCCTTCGCCGGGCTGACCCGCGGCCAGGTGGAGATGCTCCGCCTCGTCGCCGACGGGCGCACGAACGCGGAGATCGCCGAGCGCCGCGGTATCACGCTCCGCGCCGCGGAGAAGGCGGTGACGCGGGCCTTCACGTCGCTCGGGATCACCGAGGCGACCGAGGGGAACCCCCGGGTCGTCGCCGTCCGGCGCTTCTTCGAGGGCGCCGGTACGCCGATCGGGCTCGGTGACGGGAGGGATCCCGCGAGATGAGCGTCCGCGCCGACCCGGTCCCGGCGCGACTCGCGGGTGGCATCGGGCGTCGGCGGCGCGACGCGTTCGCCGCGGGTCTCGCGCCGCTCGGGCGGCGGAGCGCGTTCTCGTGGCCGGTGGCGGCGATCTATCTCGTCCTCACCTCGGTGAAGCAGCTCCTCTCGGACGCCCCCGCCATCGGGGGCGGCATCGACCGGTGGATCCTCGGCGTGGCCATCTCGGCGGTCTTGTTCCTCGCCACCTTCGCGGTGGCACGCCGGACGATCGGGCGGGTGGCCGAGCCGGAACCTGCCGTCGTCATCGCGGCGTATCTCGCGCTGAGCGTGGCACGGGCGGTCACGGTGGCGATCGTCGGGATCGCCGTCGGCGTCACCGACGACCTGCTCGTCGACTACCGGCTCGCCTCGCTCGTCGGGAACCTCGGCACCCTTTCGGTCATCGGCTTCACCGTCGGCCGCGCCGCCATGCACCGCGAGATCATCGGGGAGCTCGAGCGCCACCGCCGCCGGGTCCTCGAGACGGAGCGGCGTCTCGGGACGAGGCTCGAGCAGGCGCGCGCCGAACTCGCGGTGGCCGTCCGGGCGTCGCTCGAGCCTGCGATGCGCGAACTCGACGCCGCGCTCGCGCATGCGGCGGCCGGGAGCGAACCCTCGGCCGCTCTCGCCCGCCTCGAGGCGTTCATCGAGCGCCAGGTGCGTCCGGTCAGCCATCGGCTCGCCGCCGAGGGACCGGAGCTCGACGCCCCCGACGCGCCGCACGGGGCCGACGTGGTCCCGCGTGTGCCGCTGCCGGCGCGCTACCGCGTCGCCGACGGCATCCGGCCGGGGCTGACGACGACGGTGGGCGCCCTGGTCCTCTTCGCGACGGCCGTGCGGGACCTCGCGCACGCGGCCGTCGTCGCCTACGCGGCCGTCAGCCTCGGGGTCGTCTGGACCTGCCTGACCCTCCTGCGAGGCGCCCTCGGCGCGCGCACCCTGCCGACTCCCGCCGCGGTCGCGATCACCGTCGCGGGTCATGGCCTGGCCGCGGGGATCGCCCTCGAGGCGGTCCTGCTGGCCGGCCTCGGGCGACCGGCCGCGATCGTGCTGCCCGGGATCATCGGCATCGGGATCCTCGGGGGCATCGTCGCCTTCGGCGAGATCGTCGAGGCGCGACGGGCCGCGGCCGAGGGAGAGCGGGCGCTCATGGTGGCGTCGCTCGAGGATGCGGTCGCGCGCCTGGGCCGCCGAAACCGGGTCGTCCGGCTGCAGCTCGCCCGCGTCCTCCACGGCGGCGTCCAGGGCGGGCTCTACGCCGCGTCGATGCGCCTTCGCTCGCGCCCGGCGCCCACGGCCGCCGTCGTGGCGGAGGTTCGCGACGCGGTGGCCGCCGCGCTCGACCAGCTCGATGCGGGGGACCCCGGGGCCGGGCGGACGCGGGCGTATCTCGATGCCGTCGCGCTCACATGGGAGGGCCTCCGCTCGATCACGGCGCGGATCGACGCCGGGGCCGACACGGTCCTCGCCGCCGACGTCGTCGCCGACGAGGCGGTCGCCGAGGTCGTGCGGGAGGCGGTGAACAACGCCCTCCGCCACGGGGGAGCGCAGCAGGTCGCGGTCGAGCTCGCCCCGATCGCCCTCGGCGCGAACGCGACCCGGTCCGGACCGGACGGCGGCCGAGGGATCGAGATCCGGGTGATCGACGACGGCTCCGGCTGGGCCCCCGACGCGGGGACCGGGCAGGGGAGCGCGCTCTTCGACGAGCTCTGCCGCTCCTGGAGTCACGCCTCCGACGCGGATGGCACCGTCTTCCGCGGGGTGGTGCCGCTCGGCTGACGGGAGGCGACCGGCGGACCCCCGACGGCCGGGTGTGCGCACCGTTCGAGCGAACGCGATGTCGTAGAAACCGCCCATGCGTGGCGGTCGGGCAATGGGCGCCCACTACGGTTCCCCGTGATGAGTCGCAGCGCCCGGCGACTCGAGTCGATGGGCCGTCCTGCGGCCCGCGTTCCGCCCGGCTTGGGCGAAGGATGGGGACAAGACAGTGACGACCGTACGAGCCCGCTCGCGGCGGGCCATCTCGCTCCTGATCACGACCGGCCTGCTTACCGGTCTCGTGTTCGCCAGCGCACCCGTCGCCGAGGCGGGGCGCGGCGGCTGCAAGGTGACCAACGGGACCGCGTCATACGCGGGCCTGGCTCGCGCGATCAAGCTCGCCGCGGCCGGCAGCACCCTCACGATCGCGAACACCTGCGTCGGCCGGTTCACGATCGGCAAGGACCTCACGCTCGTGGGCACGGATCAGTCCTCGACTCTCGACGGGAACGGAGGCGGTACGGTCCTTACCATCCAGACCGGCGCGACGGTGACCATCCGCCAGTTGCGGATCACCAACGGGTTCGCCAACAGGGGCGGGGGGGTCTACAACCTGGGCACGGTCTCCATGACCGACGGCGCGCAAGTGGTAGCCAACAGTGCAGGTACCGCCGGAGGCGGGATCCACAATGAAGGCACCCTCACCCTGTCCGGCAGCGCGAAGGTCAGCGGCAACCTGGCACCCTACGGAGCGGGGATCTCAAACCGCAATGGC
>JBJOLT010000045.1:0-59739 GCA_046045415.1 Chloroflexota bacterium
TCCGGGACGACCGTGACGCTCGCGTTCACGGCCGAGGTGGGCGGGGACGTCTCCGCCTACCTCGACACGATCGCGCTCGTCCCGACGACCCCGTAGGCCGTCGCGGCGACGGCCGACGTTCGGGCGGGGAGCCGCCCCCGCTGCATCGCCCCCCAGGAGCCGGCGTCGGCGGGCGCCCGTCTGGTAGCGTCGTCCCATGGCCCACGGCGTCCCGTCGCGTCACCCGTCGCCCGTCCGTCTCGCCGGCCGGATCGCGCTCGGGCTCCTGCTCCTCGTCGCGGGGGTCGCGCACCTCACGTTCGGGCGGGCTGCGTTCGCCGCGCAGGTCCCGTCGTTCCTCCCGGTGAGCGCCGATGCGGTCGTCGTCTGGTCCGGCATCGTCGAGCTCGTCCTCGGGGCGGCGGTGATCGCGCTCCCGCGCCATCGGGTCCTCGTCGGATGGCTCGTCGCGGCCTTCTTCGTCGCGGTCTTCCCGGGGAACGTCGCCCAGTTCGTCGGCCGCGTCGACGCGTTCGGACTGACGAGCGACACGGCGCGCGGGGTCCGCCTCCTCTTCCAGCCGCTCCTCGTCGTCTGGGCCCTCTGGGCGACCGGGGCGTGGCGCGACCGGCGCCGGCGGATCAGCTGAGGGAGCCCGTCTCGAGGATCCGGTCGATCGCGGCCCGGAGCGGACCGGCCGTGGCCGCCCGCGCGTCCGCGGTCGCCGCCTCCCAGGCCGCGGTCAGCGAGGGCGGACGTGTCGCGCGGGCGAGCTTCCGGAGGAGGATGACGAGCGTGTACGCGTCGATCGCCGGTCGTGGCGGAAGGTCTCCCTCGCTCGCGTAGCCCGCGAGGAAGTGCCCGGCCTGTTCGGCGTGTTCGGCCGCGCCCCCCGGCAGCTCGCGGGTGAGCTTCGCGAGGTAGAGGCCGAGGTCGAGCGCCCGCTCGGCGGTGACCGCCCGGTCGAAGTCGAGGATCGCGAGCCGGCGACCGCAGTCGATGAGCTGGCCGGGCCCCAGGTCGCCGTGGGTCGGCACGAGCCGCCCTTCGGGCAGCCCGGCGAGGAGACGCTCCGCGAGCCGGAACCCCTCGCGCGCCCGCGCCGCGTCGTCCTCGACGGTCGACGATCGTGCGAGGTCGCCCGCGCCCGCGGCGTGCTCGCGAGCTGCGCGTCCGTACTTCGCCACCATCCGCGCGGACCCGTCGAGGGCGGCGCGTCGCCCCTTCCGGTCGGGGAAGGCGATCGGGCTCCCGTGGAGGATCGCGATCGCCGCGCCGGCGCGCTCGCTCGCGGTCGCCGCCTCCTCGCGCGAGCCCTCGAGGCGGCGGAGGAGCGGGACGCCGTGGACGACGGACATGAGGAGGAGGAGGTCGGTCGTCTCGACGGCGAGGAGCCTCGGCACCTCGATCCGGTCGTCGATGGCGGCGACGGCGGCGAGGCGACGAGCCGCACCGTCGAGGAAGGCGCCGTCGACGTACTGCCTCACGACGAGCTCGCGGTCCCCGGCCCGGGCGAGGAAGATCGGTCGGACCGACCGGCGGAGGTCGAGGAGCTCGAGCGAGATCGCCTCGGGCCGGACGCTCAGGTGCCGGGCCGCGGCGTGGCGGGCGCGGTCGACGGCCTCGGCCGGAGCGGCTTCTCGCGTCATCCCGGCCCCCGCGTCGCGCCCGCGGCTCGTCCGCCGGCGGCGGGACGTGGCCGACCGAGCGGCCAGCGGGGTCACCATGATGAACGCGGGACGGCTCCGATCGACATCGATCTGTAGTCCGTGGTGCCAGGACGCACCGGTACCTCTGCCGACCTTGACGTACACATCCTCCTACCTTACCGTTCCGCTCATCCACTCGTTCACAGTCCCTTAACCTCTACATCCTGAGCCGCACGACCTCGCTGACAGGGTCGGCTCGCACAGTCGGAGCCTGCGTTGGAGATCGGACTCGTCGGGGTCGGCTACATCGGCCTCGTGACCGCCGCCTGCCTCGCCCATCTGGGTCACGACGTCCGCTGCCATGACGCCGACGAGCTGCGGGTCGCGGCGCTCGCCGACGGGGTCGTCCCGTTCCGCGAGCCCGGGCTCGACGAGCTCGTCGCCACCGGGCGCGACACCGGGCGGCTCACCTTCCATCACGATCTCGCGGCGCTCCGCGGAGCGGAGCTCGTCGTCGTCGCCGTCGGGACGCTCGACGCCGCGGGCGAGTGGACGGCCGAGCACGTGCGGAGCGTCATCCTCGCGCTCGCCGCCGACCCGCTCGCTCCGCGCGCGGTGGTGATCAGGAGCACGCTCGTCCCCGGGACCGCGCGCGCACTGGCCGCGGAGGCGCGGTCGATCGACCCGGCGATGTCCGTCGCGCTCTGCCCGGAGTTCACGCGGGAAGGGACGGCGATCGAGGACTTCCTCAAGCCGGACCGGATCGTCGTCGGGCTCGACGTCCCCGCGACCGCCGCGCCGATCGAGTCCCGGGTGGACGCGGCCGCCGGGGCGCTCCTCGGGTCCGCGCGCCGCCTCTTCGACGGGCTCGTCGCGCCGCTCCACGTCACCGACCTGACGAGTGCCGAGCTGATCAAGATGGGCTCCAACGTCCTGCTCGCGACGAAGATCTCGTACGCGAACGAGATCGCCCGCCTCGCCCACGCCCTCGGCGGGGATCCCCGCTCCGTCGTCGACGGGATCGGGCTCGATGCCCGGATCGGCCGCGCGTTCCTCACCCCCGGCCCCGGGTACGGTGGCTCCTGCCTCCCGTCGCAGGCGCGGATCCTGCCGGCGGCCGCCGACCTCGCCGGAGCGGACGTCCCCGTCATCGCCGCGGTCGCTCGGTCGAACGAGACGCAGATGGACTGGGTGATCGACCGTGCCGAGACGCACGGGGTCCCGCTCCGGGGCGCGAACGTCGCGATCCTCGGCCTCACGTTCAAGGCGCGGACCGACGACCTCCGCGAATCGCCCGCGCTGCGGATCGCCGAGCTGATCGCGGCCCGCGGCGCGTGCGTGACGGTCCATGATCCTGCCGCCGGCGAGACCGGGCACGCCCGGCTCCGGGCGGCGGGGGTCGACGCCGACCTCGCACCGAGCGCCGCCGCCGCCTGCCGCGACGCCGACGTCGTCTTCGTCCTCACCGAGTGGGACGAGTACCGGTCGCTCGACTGGGCGGCGATCGCCCCGACGATGCGGGGACGCCTCGTCGTGGACGCGCGCTGGGTCGTCGACGGGCCGGCCGCCGTCGCGGCGGGCCTCGACGTCGTCGGGGTGGCGGCCTCCCGGCTCCGGGGCGACCGTGCTCCCTCGCCCGCGGCATCGGGACGCACCGAGCCGCTCGCCCAGGTCGCGCGCGATCGAGCGGTGCCCGCCCCGTCGCTCACGTGACCGGGCCGGCCGGCGGAGCCGGCCACGGGGACCCCGACGCCCGCGCGGCCCGGCCGCGCATCGCGTTCTACTCGCACGACGCGACCGGGCTCGGGCACGTCCGGCGCAACCTCGGCCTCGCCTGGGCCGTCGCCGGGCTCGGGATCGGGGCGCAGACGCTCCTCGTCTCCGGGACGGGCGACGCCGCCCGCCTCGTCCTCCCGCCCGAGGCGGACCTCGTCATCCTCCCCGGGATCCACAAGGATCGCGACGGGCGGTACCGGCCGCGGCGGCTCGATCCCGGCGAGCTCGACCGGGTCCTCGAGCTCCGCCGGACGACGATCGCCGCCGCCCTCGCGGCGTTCGACCCCGACCTCCTCGTCGTCGACCGGTATGCCCGCGGGTTCCGCGGCGAGCTCGAGACGGCGCTCGATCGGCTCGCCGGCCGCGGGACGCGGATCCTCCTCGGCATCCGCGACGTCATCGACGATCCGGCCGCGGTCCGTGCCGACTGGGAGGGAAGCCGGACGGACGAGGCGCTCGCCCGCTGGTACGACGGGATCCTCGCCTTCACCGACCCGGCCGTCCTCCAGCCGCTCGCCGAGCTCCCCGGCCGGCGACCCGTCCCCGTCATCACGACGGGCTACCTCGTCCCGCGGGAGAGCCTGCGGGATCGGCCGGCGACCGGGCCGACGGCGGCGGGCGAGGGGCGGCTCGTCGTCTGCACCGTCGGCGGGGGAGCGGACGGGCGCGAGGTGACCGCGGCGGTCGCCGCCGCCCCCGTTCCGTCGGACGTCCGTGTCGTCATCCTCACCGGTCCGCAGATGCCCGCGACGGACCGCCACCGGCTCGAGGAGATCGCCCGGGAGCGACCCGGCCTTACCATCGTCGAGATGCTCTCCGACCCACGGGCCCTCCTCGATCGCGCCGACGCCGTCATCGCGATGGCCGGCTACAACACCGCGACCGAGCTGCTCGCGCTCGACGCCCCGGTCCTCCTCGTCCCGCGCCCCTTCCCGCGCGCCGAGCAGCGGATCCGGGCCCGGGCGTTCGCCGCGCACGGCCTCGCGGACGTCATCGAGCGGGACGACGCATCCCCCGCGGCGATCGGCTCGTGGATCGCCCGCGCCGTCGACGGACCGCGCGTCGACCGGTCCGGGGTCGATCGGGACGGGCACCGGGCCGCAGCGGCCGCGATCGGGGAGCTCATCGGGGCCGGACGCCGGTGATCGAGACCCTCGGCTCGTTCGTCAGGTTCGCGCGGCCGTATCGGGGCCGGCTTGCGCTCGGCCTCGTCATCGTGCTCGCGGAGGCCGCCCTCGGCCTCGCGGCGCCGTGGCCGCTCAAGGTGATCGTCGACGAGGTCCTCATCCCCGGGGGCGGGGCGCCGGTCGCGCTCCCGTTCGGGATCGCGGTGGAGCCCGCCGTCCTTCTCGCCGGCGGGGTGGCGGCGATCATCACCCTCGCGGTCCTCAACGCCATCACGTCGTACGTGACGACGGTCGTCCTCGACGGGACGGGCCTCCGGATCGGGAACGACATCCGCGACGCGGCGTTCTCGCACCTCCAGCGACTGTCGCTCCGCTACCACGGCGAGAACCCGGTCGGCGACCTGACGGTCCGCCTCACCGGCGACGTCGACCGGATCGGCGACCTCTTCATCAGCCTCCTCTCCTCGATCGTCCCGAACGTCATCGTCGTCGTCAGCATGCTCGTCGTGATGGTCCTGCTCGACCCCGTCCTCGCGCTCCTCGCCCTCTCCGTCTCGCCGCTGATGGCGTTCTTCGTCTACCGCTCCACGAACCGGCTGAAGGCTGCCTCCCGGACCGCGCGCCGCTTCACCGGCGACGTCGCGGCGGCCGCCTCGGAGAGCCTCGCCGCGGTGCAGGTCGTCCAGGCCTTCACGCTCGAGGAGCAGGTGAGGACCCGCTTCCGCGACCTGAACATGGCGAGCCTCCAGGCGTCGCTCGCCGCGATCCGCCTCTCGGCACGCGCGACCCCGGTCGTCGACCTCGCCGCAGCGGCGGCGACGACGATCGTCGTCTGGTTCGGGGCGACGCGGGTCCTCTCCGGCGACCTGACCGTCGGGACGCTCCTCGTCTTCGTCTCGTACGTCGGGTCCCTCTACCGGCCGATCAAGAGCCTCTCGAAGCTCGGCTACGTCCTCAGCCGCGGGTACGCGGCCGCCGAGCGCGTCGAGGCGATCTTCCGGACGGAGCCCCGGATCGCCGACCGACCCGGCGCCGTCGCGATCGACCGGGCGGCGGGGAGGATCGCGTTCGACGGGGTCGGCTTCTCGTACGGACGCGAGCCGGTCCTCCGCGACGTCACGCTCTCGATCGATCCGGGCGAGGTCCTCGCGCTCGTCGGCCGGACCGGCGCGGGCAAGAGCACGCTCGCCTCGCTCATCCCGCGGTTCCACGACCCCGACGTCGGCGTCGTCCGGCTCGACGGGACCGACCTCCGCGACCTGACCGTCGCCTCGGTGCGGTCGCAGGTCGCGCTCGTCCTCCAGGACTCGATCCTCTTCAGGGGGACGATCTGGGACAACATCGCGTGCGGTCGAGCCGACGCGAGCGAGGCGGACGTCGAGCGGGCGATCGAGCTCGCCCTCGTCGCCGAGTTCGTCGACCGGCTCCCCGACGGCGTGGCGACCGTCGTGGGCGAGCGGGGAGCGTCCCTCTCCGGCGGACAGCGCCAGCGGATCGCGATCGCGCGGGCGATCGTCCGCGACGCGCCGATCCTCATCCTCGACGAGCCGACGAGCGCGCTCGACCCCGCCTCCGAGGCACTCGTCGTGGGGGCGCTCCAGAACCTCATGCGGAGCCGGACGACCCTTCTCATCGCCCACCGGCTCTCGACGGTCGGTCGCGCGGACCGGATCGCCGTCCTCGACGCCGGCCGGATCGTGGAGCTCGGGAGCCCGGCGGAGCTCGCGGCGGCGGGCGGGCCGTACTCGCGGATGCTCGCGGCGAACGAGGAGGTGATCGACCCGGAGATCGACGGCGGCCGGCGCCCGGCGCGACGCCGTTCGGCGGGCGGGGAACCGTCGGTCGGCGCCGAGGCGCCTCCCCCGGCCGCGGTCCAGCGGGGAGGCTGAGGTGCCGACGACGATCCTCATGTACGCGCAGGACACGAAGGGGCTCGGGCACATCCGTCGCTCGATCACGATCGCCCGCTCGCTCCTCGAGCTCCGCGACGACGTCGCCGTCCTCCTCGCGACCCGGTCGAGCTGGCCCGGCGCCTTCGAGCTCGGCCCGCGGTTCGAGGTCCTCCGGCTCCCGCATCGCTTCGTCGAGCCCGCGGCGACGCCGGAGGAGCAGCCCCGCGAGGCGGTCGCGGCGCGCGGGCTCCGCCAGGCCCTGCTCCGGGAGGCGGTCGTCCACCTCCGACCGAGCGTCATCCTCATCGACAACGAGCCGCTCGGCGTCAAGGGGGAGATGCGCGAGGCGATCGAGGCGGCCCCGCCGTCGACCCGGATCGTCTACGGGATGCGCGACGTCGTCGACACGCCGGAGCGGACCCACGCGAAGTGGGACGAGCTCGGCGTCCCCGAGGTCCTCCTCCGCCGCTTCGACCGGATCCTCGTCTACGGCCATCCGGACCTCTTCGACACGCTCGGGACGTACGAGCTCGATCCGGCGCTCGTCGCGCGGGCCGGCTACAACGGCTACGTCTGCGCGCCGCCGGAGCGGATCGACGGCGCGGGCTTCCGCGCGCGGCACGGGCTCGGCGACGCCCCGTTCGTCCTCGCGACCGGCGGCGGCGGGATCGACGCCTTCCCGGTCCTCCGGCTCGCCGTCGAGGCGGCGCGGCTCGTCCCGGGATGCCCGAGGCTCCTCCTCGTCACCGGTCCGCTCATGCCGGAGGAGGACCGCGCCGCGGTCGCCGAGCTCGCCGCCCCCGACGGTCACCTCGTCGCGCGGGAGGTGGAGATGCTCCCCGCGCTCGCCGAGGCCGCCGCGGCGGTGACGATGGGCGGCTACAACACGGTGATCGAGGCGTTGATGCTCGGCCGGCGGCCGATCATCGTCCCGCGCGCGACGCACAAGCAGGAGCAGCTGATCCGGGCGCGCGCCTTCGCCGACCGGGGGCTCGTCCGGTACCTCGAGCCGGAGGCGACGACCGCCGAGACGCTCGCCCGCGAGATCGCGGCGGAGCTCGCCGACCCGGGGAGGATCGACGCGACGCGGTACCTCGATCCCCACGGCCGTCGCGCTGCGGAGACGCTCCTCGGGCTCGTGCCGTGAGCCTCTGGCCGTACGTCCGGCCGGGGACGACCGGCAGGGAGCTGCTCGCGTGGCGCCTCGAGCGCGCCTCGGCACCCGGCACGCTCTGGAGCGCGCTCGTCGCGGACGGCGTCATGCTCCCGCTCGAACCGGCGACGCTCGCGATCCGTCAGCTCGCGCTCCGGAAGGACCGGTTCGTCCTCCTCCTCGAGGGCGCCGCCCCCGACGGCGCGGTGGCCCGTTTCATCGCGAAGGGGTACGCGGACGACCGCGCGGGGCGCCTCGACGGGAACCACCGGCTCCTCTGGGAGGGCGGGCTCGGCGACCGGGCGGCCACGGTGCGGACGAACGAGCCGATCGCCGTCTCGCCCTCGCTCGGCCTCGCGATCTCCGAGTGGCTCCCCGGGGTCCATCCCGCGCCGTCCGACGTGGAGGGGGCCGCACGGTCCGGGGCCGCCGCCGCCCGGCTCCACGGGACGGGCGCCCCCCTCGAACCGGCCTTCACGGTCGCCGCGTTCCTCGACAACGTCGCGCGCCACGTCCGGCGGCTGAAGCGGCGGGCGCCGGAGCTCCGGCCCGCGAGCAAGGCGGCCGGCCGGGCGCTCGAGGCCGCCGCCCCGACCATCCGGTTCGAGCTCTCGGCGCCGCTCAACGGCGACCTCTCGCTCGGGAGCTTCCTCCTCGCCGACGAGCGGGTCTATCTGATCGACTGGGACAACTCGTGCCGCTTCGATCCCGCCTGGGACGTCGGTCACTACGTCACGCAGCTCGTGCGCTTCGGGGCCGAGCGCGGCGAGGAGTCGGCCGGCTCGCGCGAGGCGTTCCTCCGCTCGTACGAGGCCGTGAGCGGCGACCGTCTCGGCCCCGACTGGTCGAGGCGCCTCGCGTTCTTCGAAGCCGCCGCGTGCCTCCACAAGACGTACGCGGCCGCCCGGGTCGGCCGCGACGGGTGGGAGGGTGTCGCGGCCCACCTCGTCGAGCGTGCACTCGCGCTCGCGGCACCGCTCGCCCCGGCGACCGAGTGACGGCCGGACGGCGGGCGACCGGCGGCCCGGTGGCCGGCGGCCCGGTGGCGACCGGCGGACGGGTCACGAGCAGGACCGCGCGCCGGGCCCGCCGCGTGGGCGCGGAGCTCCTCGGCGTCGGGGTCCGCTCGACGACGCTCGAACTCCTCTCGGCCAACCGGCCGCGGCGCCAGGTCTACCGTGTCGGTGCGGGCGGCCGCGAGCTGATCGTGAAGTGCTATCCGGGTCCGCTCCGCACGACGCTCGCGGGGATCCGCCTCACCGCCTTCGCGGGCGCCCCGGACGTCGTAATCCCGGCGTGCCTCAGGATCGACGTGCCGGGCCGGCTCATCGCGATGGACCTCCTCGAGGGGACGCCGCTCCTCGAGGTCCTCGCCGGCCCCGGCGCGGCCGCGGCGGCGGAACAGGTCGGCCGGGCGCTCGGGTCGCTCCATCGGCACCCCGCGGAGCTTCCGGTCCGTCGCCGCCGGGCGCGGATCCTCAGGTTCGCGACGAAGTTCCGCCACCTCGCCGCCGAGGAGGACCGCGAGCGGATCGACCGTGCGGTCGCCGTCGCCACGGCGACGATGGCGGCGATCCCCGAGCTCGACCCGGTCCCGTCGCACGGGGACCTCGGGCCCGCCCAGATCCTCTTCCGGGCCGGGTCGCTCGCGATCTACGACTTCGACGAGGCGGCGTACGCCGAGTCCGCGCTCGACCTCGGGAACCTCCTCGCCCAGATCGTCCGCCGTCACGGCCGGCACGGCTTCGAGCTCCACGCCGCCCTCGTCCGCGGCTACGCCACCCGCGCGGTCCCGCCGCCGCCCGCCCTCGTCCGGGCGTACGCGATCGCGATCCTCGCCCGGAAGCTCGCCCGTCGCCCGGCGAGCGAGCGCACCGTCCTCCGCGCCGCGATCGATCTCATCGTCGCCGAGTCGACCGCGTCCCCCGTCCCGCCCGGCGGCGCCTGACCGGGCTCCGGTCGCCGCCCGCCGCGCGCCCGCGGCCGTACCATCGCCGCGATGCCGCCGCGACCCGACGACGCCGTGATCCAGCTCGACGACGTGGTCGTCCGCCGCGGGGCGACGACCCTCGTCGGGCCGGTGAGCTGGCGGGTCGCGGCCGGGGAGCGGTGGGCGATCGTCGGGCCGAACGGCTCGGGGAAGACGACGCTCCTCCGCGTCGCGAGCAGCTACCTCTGGCCGTCGAGCGGGCGGGTGACGCTCCTCGGGGAGCGGCTCGGGTCGGTCGACGCCCGCGAGCTCAGGCGCCGGGTCGGGTACGCGAGCCCGGCGCTCGCAGGGGAGCTCCCCGACGACCTCGTCGCCCGGGACGTCGTCGTCACGGCGCGACATGCGGCGCTCGGCCCGTGGTGGCACGAGTACGCGCCCGCCGACCTCGACCGCGGCGACGCGCTCCTCGAGCGGATGGGCTGCATCGCCCTCGCCGATCGCGCGTTCGGGACCCTCTCCTCGGGTGAGCGCGGCCGCGTCCAGATCGCCCGGGCGCTCATGGCGGAGCCCGAGCTCCTCCTCCTCGACGAGCCGGCGGCCGCGCTCGACCTCGGGGCGCGCGAGGCGCTCATCGACGCGCTCGCCGGTCTCGTCGCCGATGCGTCGCTCCTCGCGATCGTCCTCGTCACGCATCACCTCGAGGAGATCCCGCCGGGCTTCGACCGGGCGCTCGTCCTCGGCCGCGGCCGGGCGGTCGCAGCGGGCCCGATCGACGAGGCGATCTCCGATGCGGCGCTCTCGGCGGCATACGGGCTCCCGCTCGTGGTCGAGCGGACGGACGGTCGCTTCCACGCTCGCCGGGCGCGGGACCGGGCGCGCGGCTGAGCGCGTGCCGGCGGCCCGGGGCCGGGGTCAGCCCGCGGCGAGCCGCCCGAGGACGGTCGGCATGATCCCGCCGTTCCGGAAGTAGTCGACCTCGATCGGACCGTCGAGGCGCGACGTCACCTCGAAGACGATCGGCGCGCCGCCGGACCCGTCGTCAGGCGTCGCCGTCACCCGGACCCGCTGGCGCGGCGCGAGCGGCCCGATCGCGCGGAGCTCGTAGCGCTCCCGGCCGGTCAGCCCGAGCGAGGCGGCGCTCACCCCCGGGTCGAACTGGAGCGGGGCGACCCCCATCCCGACGAGGTTGGAGCGATGGATCCGCTCGAAGCTCTCCGCGATCACCGCGCGGACGCCGAGGAGCCGCGTCCCCTTCGCCGCCCAGTCGCGCGACGAGCCGGAGCCGTACTCGCGGCCGGCGACGATGACGAGCGGGACCCCCTCGGCCGCGTAGCGGACGGCCGCGTCGTAGATGAAGGTCTCCTCGCCGGACGGGAGGTGGCGCGTGTACGGGCCCTCCTTCTCCCCGGCGAGCCGGTTCCGGAGCCGGATGTTCGCGAAGGTCCCGCGGATCATCACCTCGTGATGGCCGCGCCGCGCCCCGTACGAGTTGAACTCGGCCGGCGTCACGCCGCGCTCCTGGAGCCAGCGCCCGGCGGGGGAGGACGGCGAGATGGAGCCGGCGGGGGAGATGTGGTCGGTCGTCACCGAGTCGCCGAGCAGCGCGAGGACGCGCGCCCCGGCGAGGTCCAGCGTGTCGGGTCCCGCACCCTCGTCGAAGAAGGGCGGCTTCGCGATGTACGTGCTCGCGGGATCCCACGCGTACCGGTCGCCCGCCGGGACGGGGATCGCCCGCCAGCGCTCGTCGCCCTCGAACACGTGCGCGTACGTCCGGCGGAAGAGCTCCGGGTCGATCGCGGAGCCGACGACGGCGCGGACCTCCTCCTCGCTCGGCCAGATCTCCGCGAGGAGGACGGGTCGTCCGTCCGATCCGGTCCCGAGCGGCTCGGTCGAGAGGTCGCGTTCCACCGATCCGGCGAGCGCGTAGGCGACGACGAGCGGCGGCGAAGCGAGGTAGTTCGCCCGGGCGAGCGGGTGGACCCGCCCCTCGAAGTTCCGGTTCCCCGAGAGGACCGCGGCGACGACGAGGTCGCGCTCCTCGATCGCGGCGGCGACCGGGGCGTCGAGCGGGCCGCTGTTCCCGATGCACGTCGTGCAGCCGTAGCCGGCGAGGGCGAAGCCGAGCGTCGCGAGGGGCGCCATCAGGCCGGCCGCCTCGAGGTATGCCGTGACGACCTGGGAGCCCGGTGCGAGCGACGTCTTGACCGCGGGGGAGACGGCGAGTCCGCGGGCGACCGCGTTCCGGGCGAGGAGCCCGGCGCCGACCATCACCGTCGGGTTCGAGGTGTTGGTGCACGAGGTGATCGCGGCGATCGCGACCGACCCGTGGCCGACCGTCGCCGCCGTTCCGTCGACCTCGATCGTGGCGCTCGCCCCGTCGCCGATCCGATCCGCGAAGGCGTCGCGGAACGAGGCGGGGACCTTCGGGAGGGGGACGCGGTCCTGCGGGCGGCGCGGCCCGGCGAGCGACGGGACGACGCTCGCGAGGTCGAGATGGAGGAGCTCATCGAAGACCGGGCCGTCCCCGGGGAGCCGCCAGAGCCCCTGCTCCTTCGCGTACCGCTCGACGAGCGCGACCTGCTCCGCCGGCCGGCCGGTGAGCCGGAGGTAGGCGAGCGTCTCGTCGTCGATCGGGAAGAGCGTCGTCGTCGCGCCGAACTCGGGCGACATGTTCGCGATCGTCGCGCGGTCGGCGAGCGGGAGGCGGGCGAGCCCCTCGCCCGCGAACTCGACGAAGGCGCCGACGACGCCGTGCTTGCGGAGCATCTCCGTCACGACGAGGACGAGGTCGGTCGCGGTCGTCCCCGTCGGGAGCGCCCCCGAGAGGCGGACGCCGACGATCCGTGGCATCGGCTGGTAGAGCGGCTGGCCGAGGAGGACCGCCTCCGCCTCGATCCCGCCGACCCCGTAGCCGAGGACCCCGAGCCCGTTCACCATCGTCGTGTGCGAGTCCGTCCCGACGAGCGTGTCCGGGAAGGCGACCGGCCCCTCCTCGTCGGCGCGGGTCGCGACGACCGGGGCGAGGAACTCGAGGTTCACCTGGTGGACGATCCCCGTCCCCGGCGGGACGACCCGGAGGTCGCGGAACGCCGTCTGCGCCCAGCGGAGGAGCTGGTAGCGCTCGCCGTTCCGCTCGTACTCGCGCTCGACGTTGAACGCGAACGCCGCCGGGGTCCCGAACCGGTCCACCTGGACCGAGTGGTCGATGACGAGGTCGGCGGGGACGAGCGGGTTGACCCGGGCGGGGTCCCCGCCGCGGGCGGCCATCGCGTCGCGCATGACCGCGAGGTCGACGATCGCCGGGACGCCGGTGAAGTCCTGGAGGATCACCCGCGACGGCATGAACGGGATCTCCGCCTCCGCCGCGACCCCGGGCCGCCAGGAGAGGAGCGTCTCGACGTCGGACGGCGCGACGATCCCCCGGCCGGCGTGCCGGAGCGCGTTCTCGAGGAGGATCCGGAGCGTCACCGGGGCGGTCGCGAGGTCGAGCCCGCGTCCCTCGAGCGACGAGAGACGGTAGATCGCGGGGAGGCCCGGGCCGAGCGGACGGCGGGCCCCGAACGGGTCGCTGACGGGCACCCTCGGCGGCTCCTGCTGCGGGACTAGACTCGTGTCGATGGGATCGTACCCCGGGGATCGGCCGCGCATCGGGATCGTCGGCGCGGGCGCCGTCGGGACGGCGCTCGGCGTCGCCTTCGCCCGCGCCGGCTGGCCGGTCGCCGCCGTCGCCTCGCGCGACGAGCACCGGCGCGAGCGCTTCGTCCGCCTCGTCGGCGGCGCGCCGCGCGCCGTCGCGCGCCCCGAGGACCTCCTCGACGAGGCGGAGCTCGTCCTCCTCGCCGTCCCCGACGACGCGATCGCGCCGGTCGCCGCCCGGCTCCGGCTCTACGCGGGCCAGGCGATCGTCCACACGAGCGGCCTCCTCGGCCGCGAGGTCCTCGAGCCCGCGCTCGCCGCCGGGAGCGCCGCGGGCTCGTTCCACCCGCTCGTCGCCTTCGCGGAGACGGAGCGGGCGGTCGCGGCGCTCCACGGCGCCACCGTCGCGATCGAGGGCGACGACCGGCTGCTCCCGCTCCTCGCCGCGCTCGCGGAGGGGATCGGCGCGACCCCGGTCCGTCTCGCGCCCGGCGCGAAGCCGGCGTACCACGCCGCCGCGGTCCTCGCCGCCGGCGGCTTCGTCGCGCTCCTCGACGCGATCGCGGAGCTCGGCAGGGTCGCCGGGCTCGACGAGGCGGCGTCGCTCGCGGTCTACGGCCCGCTCATCGAGGGGACGCTCGCGAACGCCCGGGCGCTCGGGATCCGGGCGGCGCTCACCGGGCCGGCGACCCGTGGCGACGCGGGGACGCTCGCCGCCCACCTCGCCGTCCTCGCGGAGCGGGCCCCGGCGGTCCTCCCGCTCTACGCGAGCGCGGCCGAGCGCGAGATCGACCTTGCCGCCGCCCGCGGCGCGATCGACGGACCGGCCGCCCGACGGCTGCGCGATGCGCTCCGCGAGACCCTTGCGAAAGCGACCTGAGGGGGTAGCATGAGCGGCATGCAGCACAGCATCGCGGCCCGGAACGTCGCGCGGACCGCCGCCCGGTTCGTCCGCTCGTCCGCGTCGAGCCGCGAGCGGCGCCTCGGCCTCCGCGCCGGCGGTGCCCCGCGGGCCGCCCGGTCCGGTGGCGCCGCGCCGGCGGCGCTCGACCGCGACGGCCTCGGCTCGATCGTCCGGCTCCGCGCCCGCTGGCGCGCCGTGACGCCCGCGCGTCCCGTGACCCTCCGCGTCGGCTCCCTCCGCCGCCCGGACCGGCTCGTCTGGTCGGTCCCGGGTCGCCGCGCCGCGGGTCCGGCCTCCGCCATGCACCCCTCCCCGTGGCGAGACTGAGGACCGAGACCGCGACCTCGGCCGGCGGGATCGTCGTCGACACCGCGGAAGGGACCCATCGGCTCGTCCTCGGACGGCGGCGCCGCGAGCGGGACGGGATCGCGTGGACCCTGCCGAAGGGCACGCCGAACCCCGGCGAGACGACCGAGGAGACGGCGTGCCGCGAGGTCGCCGAGGAGACGGGGCTCGAGGTCCGGATCGTCGAGGCGCTCCCCTCGATCGAGTACTGGTTCGTCCAGGGCGGGACGCGGATCCACAAGACCGTCCACTACTTCCTGATGGAGCCGGTCGGCGGCTCCCTCGAACGCCACGACCACGAGTTCGACGAGGTCCGCTGGGTCCCGTTCGCCGAGGCGGCGTCGCTCCTCACGTTCGAGACGGAGCGCGATCTCGTCGCCCGCGCCGCCGACGCGCTCGCCGCGGCGCCACTCTCGGGGTCCCGCGCATGAGCGGGGCCACGGAGCCCGCGCACGTCACGCCGCTCGTCGAGCGCCACCGCGCGCTCGGCGCGAAGCTCGTCGAGTTCGGCGGGTGGCTCATGCCGCTCCAGTACGCGGGGATCCTCGAGGAGCACCGCGCCGTCCGCGAGCGCGCCGGCCTCTTCGACCTCTCGCACATGGGCGAGCTCCACGTCGAGGGCCCCGGCGCCGCCGACGCGCTCGGCTACGCGCTCGTGACGGAGCCCGCCGGCCTCGCGGTCGGGCGGGCGCACTACTCGATGATCTGCCGCGCCGACGGGGGGATCCTCGACGACCTGATCGTCTACCGGCTCGGCGAGGAGCGCTTCCTCGTCGTCCCGAACGCCGGGAACGCGGCGACCGTGAGCGCCGAGATCGGGGCGCGCATCGCCGGCTTCGACGCCCGGCTCGACGACCGCTCCCTCGCGACCGCCCTCTGCGCGCTCCAGGGTCCGGCGGCGGCCGCGCTCCTCGCGCCGCTCACCGACGTCGACCTCGGGGCGCTCCGCTACTACGCGATCGCCGAGGGCCGCGTCGCCGGGATCCCGGCGCTCGTCGCCCGGACGGGCTACACGGGGGAGGACGGCTTCGAGGTCTTCGTCGAGACCGCGCGCGGCGTCGAGCTCTGGGACGCTCTCCATGCCGTCGCCGCCCCGGCGGGGGCGCTCCCGGTGGGGCTCGGCGCGCGCGACACGCTCCGCCTCGAGGCGGGGATGCCGCTCTACGGGAACGAGCTCGACACGGCGACGAACCCGTACGAGGCGGGGCTCGGCCGGGTCGTGAAGCTCGGGAAGGCGGGCGACTTCGTCGGCCGCGCGGCCCTCGAGCGCGTCTCGGCGGCCGGGCCGGCCCGCTCGCTCGTCGGGCTCGCGATCCGCGGGCGGGGGATCGCCCGCCACGGCTACCCGATCGCGGTCGGGGGTCGGACCTGCGGGATCGTCACGAGCGGGACCCAGTCGCCGACCCTCGGCCACCCGATCGCGATGGGCTACGTCCCGCCGGAGGCCGCCGCGGTGGGTACGATGGTGGACGTCATCGTCCGCGACCAGCCCGTCGCGGCCGAGGTCGTGCCGCTCCCGTTCTACCGCCGCGCAGGCTGAGCGGGTCCCGCGACAGGCCGCCGACGAGGCGAAGCGAGGAGGTTCGAGCAGGATGGTCCCCGGCGAGCTCCGGTACACGAAGGATCACGAGTGGGTCCGCCTCGAGGGCGACGTCGCGACGATCGGGATCACCGACTTCGCCGCGGGTCAGCTCGGGGACGTCGTCTTCGTCGACCTCCCCGCCGTCGGAGCGACCCTCGCGGAGCACGGGACGTTCGGGGTCGTCGAATCGGTGAAGGCGGTGAGCGACCTCTTCACGCCGCTCCCCGGCACGGTCACGGAGACGAACGGCGAGCTCGGCGGCCGCCCCGAACTCGTGAACGAGGATCCGTACGGCGCGGGCTGGATGATCAAGGTCCGGGTCGCCGACGCCGGCGCGACGGCAGGCCTCCTCGACGCCGCCGCCTACGAGCGGCTCACCGCGGAAGGCTGACCGACGATGGGCTACGGGCCGCACACGCCGGAGACGCGGGCGCGGATGCTCGCGGCGATCGGCATCGACGCCGTCGACCGGCTCTTCGACGACATCCCGCCGGAGCTCCGCGCGAGCCCGCTCCGCCTCCCGCCGCCGGAGCCCGAGCTCGAGCTCGCGGCCCGGCTCGAGGGGCTCGCCGGCCGGAACCGGACGGGGCTCGCCTCCTTCCTCGGCGCCGGCGCGTACCGTCACTGGTCGCCGCCGACCGTCGACCAGATCCTCCTCCGCGGGGAGTGGTATACGGCCTACACACCTTATCAGCCCGAGGTGAGCCAGGGGACGCTCCAGTCCGTCTACGAGTACGAGTCGCTCGTCGCCGAGCTCCTCTCGATGGACGTCGTCTCCGCCTCCCACTACGACGGGGCCGCGGCCACCGCCGAGGCGGCGCTCATGACCTGCCGCGCGACGAAGCGGACGCGGGTCCTCGTCTCGCGCGGGGTCCACCCGCACTACCGCGAGACGATGGCGACGTACCTCTCGGGCGGGGACCTCGAGCTCGACGAGATCCCGCTCGTCGCGAGCGGTCCGGACGCCGGGACGACCGACCTCGCCGCGCTCGAGCGCCTCCTCGCCGATCCGGCCCGCCCGGTCGCCGGCGTCGTCGCCGCCAACCCGAGCGTCCTCGGGCTCATCGAGCCGATGGCGCGGATCGGGGAGGTGGCCCACGGCGCCGGCGCCCTCTTCGTCGCGGTCGTCGAGCCGGTCTCGCTCGCGGTCCTCGAGGCACCCGGCCGCTACGGCGCGGACATCGCCGCGGGCGAGGGCCAGTCGCTCGGGATCCCGCTCGCGTACGGTGGCCCGTATCTCGGCCTCCTCGCCTCGACCGAGGAGCTCGTCCGCCAGATCCCCGGGCGGCTCATCGGGATGACCGCCGATCTCGACGGGAAGCGCGCGTACGTGATGACACTCCGCGCGCGCGAGCAGGACATCCGCCGGGAGCGCGCCGCGAGCAACATCTGCACGAACCAGGCGCTCCTCGCGCTCGCCGCGAGCGTCTACCTCACGACGATCGGGCCGCACGGGCTGCGCGACGTCGCCGCACTCGGCGCGGCGCGCGCGGCCGAGCTCGAGGCGGCGCTCGCGGCCGCCGGGGCGCCGCGGCTCCACCCCGGGGCGTACCTGAACGAGTTCGCCGTCCGCGTCCCGGACGCGGTCGCCGTCCATCGCCGGCTCATCGACGCCGGGATCCTCGCGGGCATCCCGCTCGCGGAGCTCGAGCCGGGCGACCCGTCGCTCGCCGACGGACTGCTCGTCTGTGCGACCGAGGTGACGACGAGCGAGGAGGTCGGCCGCTTCGCCGCCGCGCTCGCCGACGAGCTCCGCCGGAGCGGGGCGTCACGAGCGCTCGCGGGCGCGGGAGGGGTCCGATGAGCGTCACCGGCACGAAGCTCCAGCCGACGATCTTCGAGCTCTCGGTCCCCGGGAGCGGCGGCGGGAAGATCCCGCACCCGCCGAAGGACGCGCTCGACCGGATCCCGGCCGCGAGCCGCCGGAGCGAGCCGCCGGCGCTCCCCGAGCTGAGCGAGCCGGACGTCGTCCGCCACTACGTGAACCTGAGCCAGCTGAACTACGCGGTCGACACGGGCTTCTACCCGCTCGGGTCGTGCACGATGAAGTGGAACCCGAAGCTGAACGAGTGGGCCGCGCGGCTCCCCGGCTTCGCGGGCCTCCATCCGCTCGCCCCCGACGAGACGGCGCAGGGGACGCTCCAGCTGCTCTTCGAGCTCGAGGAGGCGCTCGCCGAGGTCTCCGGGATGCGCGCGGTGACGCTCCAGCCCGCCGCGGGCGCACAGGGGGAGCTGACCGGCATCCTCATGATCCGCGCCTACCACCGGAGCCGGGGCGAGGGGGAGCGCGACGAGGTCCTCGTCCCGGACTCCTCGCACGGGACGAACCCGGCGACCGCCTCGATGGCCGGCTACCGGACGGTGACGATCCCGTCCGCGCCGGACGGCGGGGTCGACCTCGATGCGTTCCGGGCGGCGCTCGGCCCGCGGACGGCCGCGGTGATGATCACGAACCCGTCGACCGTCGGGCTCTTCGAGGCGAGGATCGGCGAGCTCCTCGACGCGGTCCACGCGGTCGGCGCGCTCGCGTACATGGACGGCGCGAACCTCAACGCGATCCTCGGCCGGTTCAAGCCGGGCGAGGCCGGGTTCGACGTCATGCACTTCAACGTCCACAAGACCTTCTCGACGCCCCACGGCGGCGGGGGTCCCGGCGCGGGGCCGGTCGGCGTCGGGGAGCGGCTCGTCCCGTTCCTCCCGGCGCCCCGCGTCGTCCGGGAGCCGGACGGCGCCTTCCGGCTCGAGCGGCCGGGGGAGCGGCCCACCTCGATCGGGCGGGTGCGGTCGTTCTTCGGGAACACCGGGGTCCTCGTCCGGGCGTTCGCCTACCTTCGGGCGCACGGCGGGAGCGGGCTCGCCCAGGTGAGCGAGGACGCCGTCCTCGCGGCGAACTACCTGAAGGCGAGGCTCGGCGGGACCTACGACATCCCGTACGGGCGCGCCTGCAAGCACGAGTTCGTCGCGTCCGCCGCGACGATCAAGAAGGAGACGGGCGTCAGGACGCTCGACATCGCGAAGCGCCTCATCGACCACGGCTTCCATCCGCCGACCGTCTACTTCCCGCTGATCGTCGACGAGGGGATGCTCATCGAGCCGACGGAGACGGAGTCGCTCGCGACCCTCGATGCCTTCGCGGACGCGCTCATCGCGATCGCCGGCGAGGCGCACGCCGATCCGCAGATCCTTCACGACGCGCCGCACACCGCACCGGTGAAGCGGCTCGACGAGACGGCGGCGGCACGGCAGCCGAACCTCCGCTGGCGCGCGATGACGGGTCGCCAGACGCCCTGTCCGGACTGATCCGGGCGGCGGATCGCCCCGCCGCGGACCGCCCCGGAGCGGGAACGCATTGACGCGGCCGTTCGGCTCGTACCTATAATGCCGCGACGTGTGCCGTCCGCCGTCGTCCTTCCCTGCGACCTTCGGGCGCGGGCGGATGTCGGAGGCGGCGTGACCCGGTCCCCCGACCGGGAGGGCCGGAAGTTGGAGGAGACCTGATGTCCGTGAGAAGGCGGAGCCTGAGCCTGCTCGCCGTGCTCGCCATCGTGGTGTGTGCGTGCGCGAGCGAAACCGCGACGACCGCGCCGAGCGAGGCGCCGACGGCCGCCCCGTCCGAGGCGCCGGCCGAGCAGACCCTCACCATGGTCGTCGACGGCGACGTCTCCGGTGGCCTGACGAACGCGGCGGACAACGTCCCGACCGCGAACGCGGCCGCGTGGCTCTACGACGCGCTCTACGCGTACGACTACAGCCTCAACCCGGTCCCGAAGCTCGCGGCCGGCGAGGCGGAGACGACGGACGGGAAGGTCTGGACCGTCGCACTCCGGAACGACGTGAAGTTCTCGAACGGCGACCCGATGACCGCGGCCGACGTCGTGAACACGTTCGAGATCGCGAAGAGCCCGAACTGCCGCTACAACCCCTCGATCTGCCTTGGCGGGATCCTCGCCTCGGTCGAGGCCGTCGACGACTACACCGTGAAGTTCACGCTCGAGTCGCCGACCGTCACGTTCCTCACGATCTACCTCCCGGGCCTCGGGATCGAGAACAAGAAGGTCCTCGACGCGGCGTACGGCCGCTACCTCGAGGCGACGAAGTCGGTCACCGCGGCCGAGATCACCGACATCCTCGGGAAGATCGCGGCCGAGGAGGCCGCCCCGACCGGCCCGGCCGGCGAGGACGGCGCTGCGACCGCCAACTACGAGCAGTTCGTCGCGGGCCTCGAGGCGATCGTGACGAAGGGCGGCCAGGCGCTCCCGAACAAGGAGGCGTACACGGCCGACGGCGTCCTCGACGCCGCGGGCTACGTCGCCGACCTCCAGAACCGCGTCAAGGCGATCCAGGCCGGCCTCGAGGGTGCGTCCGTCGACGCGCTCGCCGCGGCCTACCCGTACCTCGACATCCAGCAGAACCCGGTCGGCCTCGGCACCGGCCCGTTCGTCTTCACCTCGTACAAGTCGGGCGAGTCGCTCGAGTTCACCCGGAATGACTCGTACTTCCAGGGTGCGCCGAAGCTCGCGAAGCTCTTCATGCCGATCATCAAGGACGACCTCGCGGGCGCCCAGGCGCTCGTCGCCGGTCAGGCCGACTACAAGTACTCGCTCGAGGGCCCGACCTACGAGCAGATCAAGGCCGACCCGAACCTCAAGTTCGTCGAGTACCCGGACTTCGGCTTCTTCGGGCTCTACCTGAACCAGCGCGAGGGCCGGCTCTTCGCCGACAAGAACCTCCGCCAGGCGCTCTCGTGGTGCTTCGACAAGCCGGAGACCGTCAAGGCCGCGACGGACAACCAGGGCGTCGCGATCTACAGCGAGATCCCGCCGGCCTCGTGGGCGTTCCCGTCGAGCGGCCTGAACACGTACGGGTTCGACCCGGCGAAGGGCAAGGCGCTCATCGAGGCGTCCGGGTGGAAGCTCGGCACCGACGGCGTCTACGAGAAGGACGGCAAGAAGCTCGAGACCGTCGTCGCGGTCCGCGCCGAGCGGCCGGCTCGCTCCAAGTACATGCAGCTCCTCACCGACCAGGTGAACGAGAACTGCGGGATGGCGATCTCCTTCAAGGAGGTCGACTTCGGGGCGATCCTCAACATGCTCGACAACTTCCCGCACGTGAACGCGGCGGCTCCGGAGGGCGGCCAGCCGTTCGACGCCTACTTCGGTGGGTTCTCGACCGGCTTCGACCCGGATCCGTACTCGCTCTACCACTCGTCGCAGTGCACGACCGCGGAGAACCCGGGTCTGTACAACTACATCTGCTACAGCAACCCGAAGATCGACGAGCTCATCGACAAGGGGCTCCAGACCTTCGACCAGGCTGGGCGGGCGGCGATCTACCAGGAGTACGCGAAGATCCAGGCCGAGGACGTCCCCGTCCTCTACGCCTGGGCCGACATCGCGCGACTCGGCCTCCGCAACACCGTGAACATCGAGGGCGAGGAGCTCCGGCTCGACACCCCGACGTTCTTCTACAAGTCGCACCTCATCACGAACACGAAGTAGTGATGACGCGGGTCGTCGCGCGCCGTTCCGGGGCGCGACGACCCGAATGACGCGGGCGGGTGGCGCCTTCGGGGGCCACCCGCCTTCGTCTCCCCACCGACCGAGGACGAGGGGATGCTGACCTACGCGGTCCGGCGGCTGATCCAGGCGATCCCGATCATGTTCGGGATCAGTGTCCTCATCTTCCTCATCGTCCAGCTCGCGCCGGGCGACCCGATCGACCGCTTCCGGACGCCCCGGATCAGACCGGAGCAGCTCGAGGCGCTCATGCGTCTCTACGGGCTGGACCGGCCGCTCCCCGAGCAGTACGTCGCCTGGATCACCGCGTTCTTCACGTTCCCGTTCGACTCGGCGGCGTGGGGCTACTCGTTCACGACGGGGCTCCCGGTCCGCGACGCGATCTTCGAGCGGATCCCGGCGACCGTCACGCTCATGGGGACGTCGCTCGCGGTCACGATGCTCATCTCGATCCCGATCGGGATCCTCGCGGCGGTCCGCCAGTACAGCTGGACGGACAAGATCATCTCCTGGTTCGCCACGATCGGCTACGCGATGCCGTCGTTCCTCATCGGGATCTACGTCCTCTACTTCGGGGGCGTCGTCCTCGGTCAGGCGACCGGCGGGGCGATCTCGTTCCCGCTCTTCGGGCGCCAGTCGTTCGGCAAGGACGGCGACATCCCGGACCTGATCTGGCACCTCGTCCTGCCGGTGACGAGCCTCGCGATCCAGTCGATCGCGGGCTACTCCCGCTACCTCCGGGCCTCGATGCTCGACGTCCTCCGGCAGGACTACGTCCGGACCGCGAAGGCGAAGGGGCTCCCGGGGAACCGGGTCATCTACAAGCACGCCCTCCGGAACGCGATGATCCCGTTCGTCACGCTCCTCGGGCTCTCGCTCCCCGGCCTCGTCGGCGGCGCGGTGATCACCGAGGGGATCTTCTCGTACCCCGGGATCGGCCAGCTGACGATCGACGCGATCGGCCGGAACGACTATCCGATCATCTACGCGACCGGGATGATGACCGGCTTCCTCGTCATCGTCGGGAACCTCCTCGCCGACATCATGTACGGCGTCGTCGACCCGCGGATCAAGTACTGAACGGGAGCGAGCGATGACGAACGCGGCGACGACGGCGCGGCACGCCCCGGAGATCGACGAGGTGGACCTCGTCCCGGTGCGGACCTACTGGCAGCTCGTCCGGATCCGGTTCCGCCGGCACCGGCTCGCGCTCCTCTCGCTCGTCGTCCTCTCGATCCTCGTCGTCCTCTCGGTCATCGTCCCGGCGATCACCGGCGAGGCGTGGACGAAGTCGTCCCTCCAGCGGCTCGACAAGGGCCCCACCTTCGCCGCGCTCCTCGGCTACAACGAGATCGGCCAGAACATCTTCCCGCGCCTCATGAAGGCGACCCAGACGACGCTCCTCATCGCCTTCCTCGCGGTGGCGATCATCGCCGCGATCGGGACCTTCGTCGGGTCGATCGCGGGCTACGTCGGCGGCTGGGTCGACAACGTCCTCATGCGCCTCGTCGACGTCATCCTCTCGCTCCCGTTCCTCTTCCTCATCCTCCTGATCGTCGCGTTCTTCGGCTTCCGCGACATCCGGGTGATCGTCATCGCACTCGGGCTCGTCGGCTGGACGACCGCGGCGCGGCTCGTCCGTGCCGAGTTCCTCTCGATCCGTGAGACTGACTACGCTCAGGCGGCGCGCGCCCTCGGCGTCGGCCACCGCCGGCTCATCGTCCGCCACCTCCTTCCCGGCGCGCTCGCGCCGCTCGTCGTCTCGTGCGCGCTCGGCGTAGCGGACTCGGTGATCACGGAGTCCGCGCTCTCGGTCCTCGGCTTCGGGATCGCGCCGCCGGACGTGAGCCTCGGGCAGCTGCTCGGCAACTTCCGCGAGTACTTCGCCGAGAACTCGGAGCGGATCATCTACCCCGGTGTCCTCCTCGTGACGATCGTCCTCTGCGCGAGCTTCCTCGGCGACGGGATCCGCGACGCGCTCGACCCGCGCCAGCGGATCGACGGGTAGGGGAGGCGGGACGGGATGACGCTCACCGAGTCGACGCCGCGGCCGGCCGCGGACGCGAGCGAGAACCTCCTCGAGATCCACGGGCTGCGGACCCACTTCTTCACGCGCGACGGCGTCGTGAAGGCGGTCGACGGCGTCAGCTTCGAGATCCGCCACGGCCAGACGCTCGGCGTCGTCGGCGAGTCCGGCTGCGGGAAGAGCATCACGGCGCTCTCCGTCATGCGCCTCATCGAGCGCCCGGGGCGCACGGTCGCGGGTCAGGCGCTCCTCAACGGGCGCGACCTCCTCGCGCTCTCCGAGGAGGACGTCCGCGGCATCCGCGGGAACGCGATCTCGATGATCTTCCAGGAGCCGATGACGTCGCTCAACCCGGTCTTCACGATCGGCGACCAGATCGCGGAGGCGGTCCAGCTCCACCTGAAGCTGGACCGGAGCGCGGCGTGGGACCGCGCGGTCGACATGCTCACCCAGGTCGGGATCGCCGACGCGAAGCGGCGGGCGAGCGAGTACCCGCACCAGCTCTCGGGCGGGATGCGCCAGCGGGTGATGATCGCGATGGCGCTCTCGACGAACCCGGACCTCCTCATCGCCGACGAGCCGACGACGGCGCTCGACGTCACGATCCAGGCGCAGATCCTCGAGCTCATGAAGGAGCTCCGCGAGCGGAACCGGATGGCGATCATGCTGATCACCCACGATCTCGGGGTGATCGCCGAGATGTGCGACGACGTCGTCGTCATGTACTCGGGGAAGGTCGTCGAGCGGGCGGACGTCGCGACGATCTTCGAGCGGCCGCACCACCCCTACACGAAGGGGCTCCTCGCCTCGATCCCGCGCCTCGGCGAGCGGCGGGAGCGGCTCGAGGTGATCCAGGGCGTCGTGCCCAACCCGCTGAACCTCCCGACCGGCTGCCACTTCAAGCGGCGGTGCCCGAGCGCGATGACGGTCTGCAACGTCGCCCCGCCGCTCCGTCGGACCGAGGCGGGCCACCTCTCCCGCTGCTGGCTGGAGCCCGACGGCTCGCTGCCGGCGATCGGTATCGACGCCGCCGCGGACGTCGCCGAGGCCGAGGCCGCGCGCCTCTCGGTGGAGGAGGTCGAGGCATGACGGACGGATCGACGACCGAGGCGCCGCTCGTCAGCGTCCGCGACGTCAAGCGCCACTTCGAGATCCGTGGCGGACTCCTCGGCGTCAGCCGGGTCGGCGCGGTCCGCGCCGTCGACGGCGTCTCGTTCGACATCCGCCGCGGCGAGACGCTCGGGCTCGTCGGGGAGTCGGGCTGCGGGAAGACGACGCTCGGCAAGGTGATCCTCGGGCTCCAGCCGGCGACCGCCGGCCGGGTCGACTTCAAGGGCGAGCGCCTCTTCGAGGTCCCGGACCCGGACGACCCGGCCGCCGCCCGGTCGAAGGCGTACCGGATCGGGGCGAGCCGCTTCAAGTCGCTCCGCAAGGAGATCCAGGTCGTCTTCCAGGACCCGTACGCGTCGCTCAACCCGCGGATGAGCGTCGGGGAGATCGTCGGCGAGGGGCCGCTCGTCCACGGGATGACCGACCGGAAGGAGCGGGAGGCGCTCGTCCGCGACCTCCTCGGGCGGGTCGGCCTGAACCAGAGCCACATCCATCGCTACCCGCACGAGTTCTCCGGCGGCCAGCGCCAGCGGATCGGCATCGCCCGGGCGCTCGCGCTCGATCCCGCGTTCATCGTCTGCGACGAGCCCGTCTCGGCGCTCGACGTATCGATCCAGAGCCAGGTCCTCAACCTGCTCGACGACCTCCAGAAGGAGCTCGGGCTCACGTACCTCTTCATCGCCCACGACCTCGCGGTCGTCGAGCACATCAGCGACCGGGTCGGGGTGATGTACCTCGGGAAGATGGCCGAACTCGCCGACGTCGACACCCTCTACCAGGATCCGCGCCACCCGTACACGGTCGCGCTCCTCTCGGCGATCCCGAACCCGGACCCGCGGACCCGGAAGAAGCGGCTCGTCCTGACGGGCGACATCCCGTCGCCGGCGAACCCGCCGTCGGGCTGCCGGTTCCACACCCGCTGCTGGCTCCGGGAGCGGCTCGGGAACCCGGAGAACTGCGCGACGGCGGAGCCGGAGTTCCGCGACGTCGGCGGTGGCCACCTCGTCGCGTGCCACTGGTCGGAGGAGCTCACCCGGGTCGAGGGCGAGATCCGCGCGGCGGTGGGCACGGCCGGGAGCGGGGCCGGAACGGCAGGCCCGGCGGCGGCGTCGAAGCGCCCGGCGGCGAAGGCCCCGAAGGCGCCGAGGAGCCCGAAGACCTCGTAGGCCGGGGACGCGCCTCGTCCGCGTCGGCGCCCCGTCCGCGGCGACGGCGACGGCCGCCCGTCTCGGCGACGGCCGCCCCCCTCGACGGCCCGCCCGACCGCTACAGCTTGACGATGCTGATCGTCCAGTCGGTGCAGCTCGGATCCGTCTGCTCGACGACGTAGGTGCCGGTCGGGACGCTCGGCAGGATCCAGCTGAAGTTCGGGACGGGCGACGACTTCTCGCTCGCGAACCCGTTGTCGCCCGTGACGGTGACGGTGACGGCGGTGCAGGCGGTCTTCCACTCGAGCCGGTACATCCCCTCGTTCAGCGTGAACGGCGGGTTCTCGGCCGGGGTGAGCGTCACGGACTCCTGGGCCGGGAGGGCGGACGCAGCCTCGAACTCCTCCTCCTCGCAGGCGGCGAGCCCGCCGGCGACGACGGCGAGCGCGAGGGCTCCGGCGACGAGACGCGCGGGACGACGGGTCATCGGTCTTCCTCCGGGGGGTGGGGACTCAGGAGCGTTGGTCCAAGGGTACGCCCGGGACCGCCGGGCGGGAAGCCGGGTCGGCGAAGTGGCAGGCGACGAGGTGGTTCGGGGCGATGTCGGCGAGCGGCGGCGTCTCCGCCGCGCAGATCGCCGGGTCGCCGAGCGAGGCGCGGAGCGGACAGCGCGGGTGGAAGTGGCATCCCGACGGCGGATCGACCGGGGAGGGGACGTCCCCGGTGAGGATCACCCGGGTCCGGCGGACCTCGGGGTCGGGGAGCGGGATCGCGGAGAGGAGCGCCTGGGTGTACGGGTGGCGCGGCTCCCGGAAGACGCGCTCGCGGTCCGTCAGCTCGGCGACGTGGCCGAGGTACATGACGGCGACCCGGTCGCTCACGTGCTCGACGACGCCCATGTTGTGCGCGATGAAGACGTACGTGAGCCCGAGCTCGCGCTGGAGCGACTTCAGGAGGTTGAGGACCTGCGCCTGGATCGAGACGTCGAGCGCCGAGACCGGCTCGTCGCAGACGACGAGATCGGGCTCGAGGACGAGCGCCCGTGCGATGCCGATCCGCTGGCGCTGGCCGCCGGAGAACTCGTGCGGGTAGCGGCGCGCGTGGTACGGCTGGAGCCCCACCATCTCCATCATCCGGGCGACCTTCGCGGCGCGCTCCTTCGGCGTGCCGATCCCGTGGATCCGGAGCCCCTCGCCGATCGAGTCACCGATCGGCGTCCGTGGGTCGAGGCTCGCGTACGGGTCCTGGAAGACGATCTGCATCCGGCGGCGGAACGGCTTGAGCGCGGCGCCGCGGAGTCCGGTGATGTCCGTCCCGTCGAAGACGATCGTCCCCGCCGTCGGGTCGACGAGCCGGAGGATGAGCCGCCCGACCGTCGTCTTCCCGCAGCCGGACTCGCCGACGAGCCCGAGCGTCTCCCCGCGCCGGACGGTGAGGTCCACGCCGTCGACGGCACGGACCGTCGCGACCTGGCGCTGGAGGATCCCGCCGCGGACCGGGAAGTGCTTGACGAGCCCGCGCGCCTCGACGAGCGGGCGGTCGGCCGTCGTCATCGGACCCTCCCGTCGGGACCGCGGCGGCTCGCGCCGTCGGCGCCGTGGTAGCGGAAGCAGCGGACGTCGTGGCCCGCGGCGAGCTCGCGGAGGAGCGGGTGGTCCGTCTCGCAGCCGGCGACCGCCTCGGCGCCCCGGATCCCGCAGCGCGGCGCGAAGCGGCAGGTCGGCGGGAGGTCGATGAGGCTCGGGACGTTCCCGGGGATGACGGCGAGCTCATCCCGGACCGCGCCGGGCACCGGGATCGACCCGATGAGGCCGCGGGTGTACGGGTGGCTCGGCGAGGAGAAGAGCCGGTGGACGTCCGTCTGCTCGACGATCTCGCCCGCGTACATCACGGCGACCCGGTCGCACATCTCCGCGACGACGCCGAGGTCGTGGGTGATGAGGATGATCGCCGTCCCGGTCTCCTCGCGGAGCCGGCGCATCAGGTCGAGGATCTGCGCCTGGATCGTCACGTCGAGCGCGGTCGTCGGCTCGTCCGCGATGAGGAGCTCCGGCTCGCACGCGAGCGCCATCGCGATCATCACCCGCTGCGCCATCCCGCCCGAGAGCTCGTGCGGGTAGGCGGCGAGCCGCCGCTCGGGGTCGGGGATCCCGACGGTCTGGAGGAGCTCGAGCGCCCGTGAGCGGGCCGCCCGCCCCTTCATGTTGCGGTGGACCTCGAGGACCTCCGTCAGCTGGCGGCCGACCTGCCAGACGGGGTTCAGCGCCGAGGTGGGCTGCTGGAAGATCATCGAGATCCGCTCGCCGCGGATCCGGCGCATCTTCTCGTCCGGGAGCGCGAGGAGGTCCACGCCGCCGAAGAGGATCCGTCCGCCCTCGATCCGGCCGGGCCGGGCGACGAGCCGCATGATCGAGAGGCTCGTCACGCTCTTCCCGCAGCCGGACTCGCCGACGAGCCCGAGGATCTCGCCGCGCCCGACCGAGAAGTCGATCCCGTCGACCGCCCGGACGACGCCGTCGCGCGTGTGGAACGAGGTCCGCAGTCCCTCGACCTGGAGGATCGGATCGCGCGCCGCCGCGCCCGCGCCCGTCATCGGTTCAGCCTCGGGTCGAGCGCGTCCCGGAGCCCGTCGCCGAGCAGGTTGAAGCCGAGGACGGTGAGGGTGATCGCGATCCCCGGGAAGAGGACGAGGTGCGGGGCGGAGAAGACGAGGTTCCGGTCCGAGGAGATCATCGAGCCCCACTCGGGGATCGTCGGCTCCGGACCGAGGCCGATGAACGAGAGGGCGGCGACCTCGAGGATCGCGCCGCCGATCCCGAGCGTCGCCTGGACGATGAGCGGCGTCAACGCGTTCGGGAGGATCCGACGGGCGAGGATCCCGGTCGCGGACTCGCCGAGCGCGTGCGATGCCGTGACGAAATCGGACTCGCGGACCGCGAGGACGGAGGCGCGCATGACGCGCGCGTAGACCGGGATCGAGACGATCCCGATCGCGAGCATCGCGTTGTAGAGGCCGGGCCCGAGGACCGTGACGATCGCGATCGCGAGGATGAGGCTCGGGAACGAGAGGATCACGTCCATCAGCCGCATGAGGAGGTCGTCGATCCGGCCGCCGCGGAAGCCGGCGACCGCGCCGATCAGCGTCCCGATGACGATCGCGAAGCCGACGGTGAGGAAGCCCACCTGGAGCGAGATCCGCGAGCCGTGGACGACCCGGCTGAACTCGTCCCGGAGGTTCGAGTCGAGCCCCATGAGGTGCTGCGTGTTCTCGGTCGGGCAGCCGAGGAGGTGGACGCACGGGGGATCGCCGCGCTTCCCGACCTCCCCGTCGACGTCGAGCATCGAGAGCTCCGGCGGGTACGGCGCGATCCACGGGGCGAGGAGCGCGACCGCGACGAGGATCGTGAGGAGGGCGAGCCCGATCACCGCCGTCCGCTGCCGGAGGATGTTCCGGGCGGTGTCACGCCAGATCGAGCTCGCCTGCGCGGCCGCCGGCCCGCCCGCGGCGGGCGTCGCGAGGTCGCTCACGAGAGGCGGATCCGCGGATCGAGGACGGCGTACGAGACGTCGACCGCGAGGTTCACGACGAGGTAGGCGATCGCGACGAAGACGGTGACGCCCTGGACGACGATGTAGTCGCGGGCGGTGATCGACTCGATGAGCGTCCGCCCCATCCCGGTCAGGCCGAAGATCGTCTCGGTGAGGACCGCGCCCGAGAGGAAGCTCCCGAGCGAGAGCCCGATGACGGTGACGACGGGGAGGAGCGCGTTCCGCATCCCGTGGCGGAGGACGACGCGGGACTCGACGAGCCCCTTCGCGCGCGCGGTCCGGACGTAGTCGAGGCCGAGGACCTCGAGGAGGCTCGAGCGGGTCATCCGGGCGATGATCGCGAGCGGGATCGTCCCGACGGCGACCGCCGGGAGGATGAGATGACGGAGCGCGTCGGCGAGGACCGACCACTGGCCGGTGACGAGCGTGCTGACGACGACCATGTTCGAGACGAAGTCGAGCGCGACGCGCGGGGCGCCGGCGAGCTCGGTCATCCCCCACGCCTCCGCGAGCGGGATCGGCGTCACCCCCGGCGAGAGCCTGCCGGACGGAGGGAGCGCGACGGGGGAGTCCTTCAGCACGACGGCGAAGAGGAACGCGAGAAGGAGGCCGAGGACGAAGACCGGCGTCGAGACGCCGAGGTTCGCGATCACCATCGTCGCCACGTCGACCGGCGAGTTCCGCCGGGTCGCGGAGAGGAGCCCGAGGACGATCCCGACGATCGTCGCGAAGAGGAGGGCGAGGAGCGTCAGCTCGACCGTGACCGGGAGCCGCTCGAGGAGGATCTCCGAGACCGGCCGGCCGAAGCGGATCGAGTTGCCGAGGTCCCCCTGGGCGAGCGAGCCGACGTAGATCGCGAACTGCTCGGGGATCGAGCGGTCGAGCCCGAAGCGCTTCTCGAAGGCGGCACAGAGCTCGGGGGTCGCCTTCTCGCCGTACGTCGCCGTGCACGGATCGCCGGGGATCACGCGGACGAGGACGAAGACGAGGACGAGGATCCCGAAGATGACCGGGATCGTGGAGATGAGGCGGCGGACGATGTACCGGGTCACCGCACCTGCTCGCTCACGGGGGAGGGAAGAGGGAGCGCCGCCCGATGGGCGACGCTCCCTCGATGAGCTGCCGGGTCCTGGCCGGGGTCCCTACTCCGCCGGGGGCGGGTTGAGGAGGCCGCCGAAGAGGCCGGGGAAGTACGAGAAGCTGCTGTCGCGGCCCTTGTGGAGCGGGTGCGCCGCATCCCACTGGACGGCATACGACATGACGACGTCGTTCGCGTCGAGCGTCGCCCCGTTGTGGAACGTCACGCCCGAGCGGAGCGTGCAGGTCCACTGGGTGAGCTCGGCGTTCGGCGTGCAGCTCTCGGCGAGCGACGGGATGGCGGCGGTGCCGCCGATCTCGTAGCGGTAGAGGGACTCGAGCATCTGCTCGCAGACCCGGAGCGCCTCACCGTCCGACTCGTCGGCGCAGTAGAGGCCGGGCGGCTCGGCGTTCTGGAGCCAGACGAACTGGTTCCGGTCGCCGGGCTTCATGACGGCGAAGTACTCGTTCCCGAGCGGAGAGGCGAAGCCGCCCTCGACGTCGGCGCGGTACGCGACCGCGGAGCCGCCGTGAGCGACCGGGATCATCGGCACGTGCTGGCGGATCGCGTTGTTCGCGGCCGCGTAGGACGGCTGGCGGGCGGCGTCGTTCGCGCCGACCGCGCCCTCGGCGAGCGCCGAGGTGATGTCGTCCCACTTGTCGCCGAACTGCGCGGACGCGCCGTTGCCGAAGTGGTAGTCGAGGAAGTTCGTCGCGTCGGGGTAGTCGGCGCCCCACCCGAGGAGGTGGAGACCGTCGAGCTTCCCGGCGTCGGCGTTGTCGAGGAAGGTCCCCGACTCCTGCTGCTCGATCGTGACGTCGATGTTGAGGTTCTTCTTGAGCTGCGCCTTGATGTCGGCGGCGACGACCTTCGGGTCGGGGAGGTAGCCGCGGACGACGTCGCGGAAGTAGAGCTTCGTCGAGAAGCCGTTCGCGAGACCGGCCTTCGCAAGGAGCTCCTTCGCCTTCGCGATGTCGAGGTCCCACCAGGCGTCGCCGGCGCACCCGTTCGGGATGGCGCACGGCACGAAGTGGGACGCGACCTCGGAGCCCGCCGGGTAGAAGTTGTCGACGATCCGCTGCCGGTCGAGCGCGAGCGCGACGGCCTGGCGGACCTCCTCCTTGTCGAACGGCGGGTACGTGTTGTTCATGCCGATGTACATCGTGTTCAGGCCCGGGCGCTCCTTCAGCTGAAGGTTCGCGTCGTTCCGGACGGCGTCGAAGTCGGTCGGCCCGACGTTGTCGATCGCGTCGGCGGTCCCGGCCTGGAGCTCGACGAGCCGCTGGGCGGCCTCGGTCTGCCAGCGGATGACGAGCGTCTCCGCGAGCGCCTTGGTGCCCCAGTAGTTCGGGTTCGCGGTGAGCGTGATGTCCGAGCCGCGGTTCCAGGCGGTGAGCTGGTACGGGCCGGTCCCGTTCACCTCGGAGACGATCGCCTGCGCCTCGGCGACGTTCGGATCGATCTTCGCGGTGAGCCAGTCGGTGTCGTTGATCGCGAACGAGGTGAACGCGATCTTCGAGAGGAACGCGACGTCCGGCGCGCAGAGGTCGAAGACGACCGTCTTGTCGTCGACCGCCGTGATCTTCTTGAAGTTGCCGGTGTACGGCTCGACGCCGCACGGCGCCTCACCGCTCTCCGGGTACGCCATGCCGACGAACGGGGCCGCGGTCGGCGCCTCGGTCGGCGCAGCGGTCGGGGCCTCCGACGGGGCCTCGGTCGCCTCGCCGCCGCCGGCGCACGCGGCGACGACGATCGCCACGGCTCCGAAGAGTGCGAGGAGGCGCTCGTGCCTCGGGCTAGCTCGCATGCTGGGTCTCCTCCTTCCGCCGGACGGCGACGGTCATCCGATCCGTCCACGGCCCGGCACCCCTGCGGCGGCCGACCCTCCGGCGCGCCGAACGAGCGCTCACGGTAGCACCACGGGAACCGCTCGTCATCGCGAATCGCGCGCGCGACGGCGAGGGGTAGACTCGCCCGGTGACGTCGCTCCGGATCGCCCTCGCCCAGATCGCGCCGCGGCTCGGCCTCCTCGACGAGAACCTCGCGCGCCACCGCGAGCTCATCGGCGAGGCGCGCGACGCCGGCGCCGACCTCGTCGTCTTCCCGGAGCTCGGCCTGACCGGCTACCTCCTCCAGGACCTCGCCGCCGAGGTCGCGCTCCGGCCGGACGACCCGCGGCTCGGCGCGCTCGTGGCCGAGACGCGCGGGATCTCCGCCGTCGTCTCCTTCGTCGAGGAGGCGCCGGACCACCGGCTCTTCATCGCCGCCGCGCTCATCGAGGACGGCGCGGTCCGGCACGTCCACCGGAAGTGCTACCTCCCGACGTACGGGCTCTTCGACGAGCGGCGCTTCTTCGCCGCCGGCGACAGCTTCCGGGCCGTCCGCTCCGAGCGGCTCGGCGCGACGCTCGGACTCGCCGTCTGCGAGGACTTCTGGCACCCGGCCGTGCCGGCGATCCTCGCCCTCGACGGAGCGACGCTCCTCGTGAACGTCTCCTCGTCGCCGGGGCGGGACGTCTCGCGCTCGAGCGAGGCGGGGCTGGGATCGGCGGACTCGTGGCGGACCCTGATGCGCGCGTACGCCCAGCTGACGACGAGCACCGTCGTCTTCGTGAACCGGGTCGGGGTCGACGAGTCGGTCGCCTTCTGGGGCGGCTCCGAGGTCGTCGCGCCGGGCGGCCGGCCGATCTTCAGCGCGCCGCTCTTCGACGAGGGCCTCCATCTCGTCGAGGCGGATCTGGCGGACGTGCGGCGGGAGCGGATCGCGATGCCGCTCCTCCGCGAGGAGCGCCCGGAGCTCCTCGTCCGGGAGCTCGACCGGATCGTCCGCGAGCGCGCCGCGCTCCCGCCCGACGGCGAGGTGCCGGGACGGTGACCGTCCTCTTCGAGCTCCCCGAGGAGCTCGCGATCGACACGGGGGTCGCCCGGCGGCTGATCCGCGAGTTCATCCGGGCGCAGCTTCGCCAGGCCGGCTTCGAGCGGGTCGTCCTCGGCCTCTCCGGCGGGATCGACTCGGCGCTCGTCGCCTTCCTCGTCGCGGACGCGATCGGCCCGGAGCGGCTCCTCTGCGTCCGGATGCCCTACCGCACCTCGTCCGCCGCCTCGCTCGCCGACGCGGCGACGGTCGTCGAACGGCTCGGCTGCCCGATGGCGACGGTCGAGATCACCGCGCTGGTCGACGGCTACTTCGGGGACGAGCGGGCGCCCGGGGCGGGCGGCGACGAGGTCCGCGACGCGAGCCCGGTCCGGCGCGGGAACCTGATGGCGCGGGTCCGGATGGCGGTCCTCTACGACCGGTCCGCCGCGTGGGGGGCGCTCGTCGCCGGGACCGGCAACAAGACCGAGTCGCTCATCGGCTACACGACGCTCTTCGGCGACTCCGCGTGCGCGTTCAACCCGATCGGCGACCTCTACAAGAGCCAGGTCCGCCAGCTCGCGCTCGAGGTCGGCGTCCCGGAGGCGATCATCGCGAAGGCCCCGTCCGCCGACCTCTGGCCCGGACAGACCGACGAGGCGGAGGCCGGGTTCTCGTACCCGGAGCTCGACCGGCTCCTCCACTGGCTCGTCGACCGGCGCCGGGATGCGGGAGAGCTCGTCGCGATGGGCTTCGACGCCGCGTTCGTCGCGCGGGTGGAGCGGCTCGTCGCCGGGGCCGAGTTCAAGCGCCAGGTCCCGCCGATCGCGAAGCTGGGGCCGCGGACCGCCGGGGTCGACTACCTCTATCCCCGGCGCCGGCCCGGGTCGGCGCGATCCTGAGCGGCGCCGCGCCGGTGGGCGGCCGCCTCTACGTCGTCGCGACGCCGATCGGGAACCTCGCCGACGTGACGCTCCGCGCGCTCGAGGTGCTCCGTGCCGTGCCGCTCGTCGCTGCCGAGGACACCCGCCTCGCGCGGCGGCTCTTCGCGCGCCACGGGATCGCGACGCGGCTCGTCAGCTTCCACGCGCGGAGCGCCGCGACGCGGCTCCCCGAGCTGATCGGCCATCTCGCCGGCGGCGCGGACCTCGCGCTCGTGACCGACGCCGGCACGCCCGGGGTGAGCGACCCGGGCGACGAGCTCGTCCGGGCGTGGGCCGCCGAGGGCGGCGTCGTCGTCCCGATCCCCGGGCCGTCGGCGGTCCTCGCCGCCGTCGCAGCGAGCGGCGTCGCGGGCCCGCGGTGGGCGTTCGAGGGGTTCCTCCCGCGGAGCGGTCGCGAGCGGAAGGATCGGCTCGGACGGATCGCCGCCGACGAGCGGGGGACGCTCGTCTTCGAGGCGCCGGGCCGGGTCGCCGCGACGCTCCGCGATCTTGCCGCCGCGTGCGGCGACGACCGGCCGGGCGCGATCTGTCGCGAGCTGACGAAGCTCCACGAGGAGACCGTCCGCGGGTCGCTCGGCGAGCTCGCCGCCGCGGCGACCGACGGCGCGGTCACGCTCCGGGGCGAGTTCGTCCTCGTCGTCGGGGCGCGGGCGGGGGGGCGACCGTCCGTGGCGGCGCCGGCCGCCGGAGACGCGCTCGACGACGCGAGGGCGGAGGTCGAGCGGCTCGTCGGCGCGGGGGTCGCGCGCGGCGAGGCGGCGCGACGGGTCGCCGCCGGGACCGGGATCCCCCGACGCCGCCTCTACGGGGCGCCCGGGGAGGAGGGACCGGCGGCGGACGAGAGGGGGAGGCCCGCCCGCCGCCGGATGGGGGAGGAAGGCTAGGCGGCTGCGGACGCCTCGTCCGACTCGTCCTCGTCGTCATCGAGGTCCGCCTCGTCGGCGTCCCCGTCGGCGAGCGGCTCGCCGGCCGCGAGCGGATCGAGCCCGAGGGCGCCGGCCTGCGCCTCGAGCTCCTGGCCGGCGGTCTCCGCCTCCCAGTCCTTCTTCTTCCTGCCGCTCAGCATCTCGACGTGGCTCGCGACGATCTCCGTCTTCCAGTGGCGCGCGCCCTTCTCGTCGTCCCAGTGGCGCGTCTGGAGCCGTCCCTCGAGCGCGATCTGCTGGCCCTTCCCGAGGTACTGCGCCGCGATCTCGGCGAGTCGGTCCCACGTGACGATCGAATGGAATTCGCTCCGCTCCTGGCCCTTCGAGCGGTAGTCGTTCGTCGCGACGTTGAACTGCGTCACGACCTTCCCCGAGGCGAGCGTCCGCATCTCCGGGTCGCGCGTCAGGCGCCCGGTCAGGAGGACCCGATTCACGGTCCCGATCTCCTTCCCTGCCGACCGGTCCTCCCGGTCGGCCTGCTTCATCGCGGCGGTGTCGAGGGGACGGTAGGGCCGGCGGATCGACGGCCGATCATCTCCGGCTCACCTGCCGCTCCACCGCCGGGCCGGGCGGGTCCGGGGCCGTCCCGTCGGGTCCCTGCTGGTATAGTTCGGAGGTCCTCTGAAGCCCGCGGGCGCTGCCCGCCGATGGGAGTCCGACCATTGCCCGAGGCGCGGTTCGTCCCGTGAGGCGAGCCACCTCCGCCGGAGTGATCCCGCCCGGGAGTCAGCCCCGGGCACGACGGTCGCACCCTACCCAGGTCCCCGGCCCCGCGGCCGAGGGCCTTTTCGTTTCCTTCCGGAGGCCGCGATGCCCGCGACCGTGATCGTCGGGCTCCAGTGGGGCGACGAGGGGAAGGGGAAGACGACCGACTTCCTCGCCGAGCAGGTCGCGATGGTCGTGCGCTACCAGGGCGGCGACAACGCCGGTCACACGGTCGTCCTCGGCTCGGAGGTCTTCAAGCTCCAGCTCGTCCCGTCGGGCGTCCTCTCGGCGCACATCACGCCGGTGATCGGGAGCGGGGTCGTCGTCAACCCGGCGACGCTCATCGCGGAGCTCGACATGCTCGCGGGCCGCGGGATCGACGCGACGCGGGTCCGCGTGAGCCACGCGGCGCACGTGATCATGCCGTACCACGTCGCCCTCGACCGCGCGATGGAGGCGCGGCTCGCCGACGGGAAGGTCGGGACCACGGGGCGGGGGATCGGGCCGACGTACGCTGACCGGGCGCTCCGGGTGGGGATCCGGGTCGAGGACCTCGTCGACGAGGCCGCGCTCCGGGCGAAGCTCGAGCGGATCCTCCCCGAGCGGAACGAGACGCTCGCCGGGCGCCACGGCCTCGAGCCGTTCGCGCTCGAGCCGCTCCTCGAGCAGGCGCTCGGCTGGGGGGCGCGGCTCGCCCCCCAGATCGCGGACGCGACCCATCTCGTCCAGGACGCGCTCGCGCGCGGCGAGCACGTCCTCCTCGAGGGCGCGCAGGGGACGCTCCTCGACATCGACCACGGGAGCTACCCGTTCGTCACGTCGTCGAACCCGGTCGCGGGCGGCGCGTGCACCGGCGGCGGGATCGGGCCGCTCCAGGTCGACGAGGTGATCGGCGTGATGAAGGCCTACTCGACGCGCGTCGGGTCCGGCCCGTTCCCGACCGAGCTCCACGACGAGACCGGTCGGGGGATCGCCGAGCGGGGCCACGAGTTCGGGACGGTGACCGGGCGGGCGCGACGGGTCGGCTGGTGCGACGCCGTCCCGCTCCGCTACGCGGTCGCGGTGAACAGCGTCTCGAGCATCATGCTGAACAAGCTCGACATCCTCTCGGGGATCCCCGAGCTCCTCCTCTGCGTCGCGTACGAGATCGACGGGGAGCGGGTCGAGGCGTGGCCCTCGTCCGCGCGCCTCCTCGAGCGGGCGACGCCGGTCTACGAGCGGTTCCCGGGCTGGAGCGAGCCGATCCACGACTGCCGCTCGCTCGCCGACCTGCCGGAGAACGCCCGCCGCTACGTGAGCGCGCTCGAGGAGCTCGCCGGGGTCCCGATCGTACTCCTCTCCGTCGGCCCCGAGCGGACGCAGACGATCGAGCGGGCCTACCGGCCGGTCCGCCGCCGGCCGCCGCTCTCCCCGGGCCGGTAGGGGAACCGATGGGCCTCCCGGTCGCGCCGACCAGGATCCTCGTCGTCGGCGGGGGCGGCCGCGAGCACGCGCTCGCGTGGCGGCTCGCCGGCGAGCCGGGCGTGAACGAGGTGGTCGTCGGACCGGGGAGCGCGGCGATCGCCGCCGAGCCGCGGGTCGCCGTCGTCCCGCTCGATCCGCTCGATCCGGCCGCGGTCGTCGCCGCCGCCCGGGCGCGGAGCGTCGAGCTCGTCGTCGTCGGACCGGAGGCGCCGCTCGCCGCCGGTGTCGCCGACGCGTGCGCCGCGGCGGGGATCCCGGTCTTCGGCCCCACCCGCGAGGGGGCCCGCCTCGAGACGAGCAAGGCGTTCTGCCGGGAGGTCGCGGAGGCCGCGGGCGTCCGGATGGCGCGCGGACGCGCCTTCGCCGACCATGCCGCGGCGCGCGCCTTCGCGGCCGAGCTCGCCGCGAGCGGCGACGGGGTCGTCGTGAAGGCGGACGGCCTCGCGGCCGGGAAGGGCGTCACGGTCTGCGCGACGCTCGCCGAGGCCGAGGCGGCGCTCGCGGCGATCTTCGCCGACGGGGCCACGGCCGCGACGACCCGGACGGCCGTGGCCGGGCGCGACCCGCGCGTCGTCGTCGAGGAGCGGCTGACCGGCCCCGAGGCGAGCGTGATCGCGCTCACCGACGGGCGCGACGCGGTCGCCCTCCCGCCGGCGCGCGACCACAAGCGCCTCCTCGACGGCGACGAGGGCCCGAACACGGGCGGGATGGGCGCCTACAGCCCGCTCCCGGATCTCGACGAGGCGGCCGCCGCGGCGCTCGTCGCGGCGATCCACCGCCCGCTGCTCGCCGAGCTCGCCCGGCGCGGGATCCCGTACCGCGGCGCGCTCTACGCCGGTCTGATCCTCACGCGGGACGGTCCGGCGCTCCTCGAGTGCAACGCCCGCTTCGGGGATCCCGAGACGCAGGCGCTCCTCCCCCGGCTCGGCGTCGCGCTCGGGCCGCTCCTCCTCGCGGCCGCGCGCGGCGAGCTCGGCCGCGCCCTCGCCGGGCTCGGGATCGAGGGGCCGCTCCTCCCGGCGACCCGTCGCGCGGCGGTCTCGATCGTCCTCGCCGCGGCCGGCTACCCCGCCGACCCGCGCGCCGGCGACCCGATCGAGGGGCTCGAGGCCGCGGCGAGCGACGGTGCGCTCGTCTTCCACGCCGGGACGCGGCGCGATCCCGATCGCGGCTTCGTCACCGCCGGCGGCCGCGTCCTCTCCGTCGTCGGGCTGGGGGACGACCTCCCCGCCGCGCGGGCGGCCGCGGAGGCGGCCGCCGACCGGATCGGCTTCGCGGGCGCCCAGCGGCGCCGCGACATCGCGGCGCCGGGGCCGCTCGCGGCGGCGGCCGTGCCGCTCGCCGGGACCGCGGGCCGATGATCCGCCGCTACACGCTCCCCGGGATGGGCGCCCTCTGGACGGAGCAGGCCCGGTTCGAGGCGATGCTCCGCGTCGAGCTCGCCGTGTGTCGCGCCGAGGCGGCCCGTGGGATCGTGCCCGCCGAGGCGCTCGCCGCGATCGAGGCGCGGGCCGCTGTCGACGTCGAGCGGATCGCCGAGATCGAGGCGACGACCGACCACGACGTCATCGCGTTCGTCAGCCAGGTCGCCGAGCGGGTGGGGCCGGAGGGTCGCTACCTCCACCTCGGCCTGACGAGCAGCGACGTCGTCGACACGGCGCTCGCCCTCCAGCTCCGCGCGGCCGGCACGCGCCTCGTCGAGGACGCCGACCGGCTGATCGCCGTCCTCGCCGCCCGCGCCCGCGAGCACGCGGGGACGGTGATGATGGGCCGGACCCATTCGGTCCACGCCGAGCCGACGACCTTCGGCCTGAAGCTCGCCGGCTGGGCCTTCGAGCTCGCGCGGGATCGCGAGCGGCTCGCCCGGGCGACCGACGAGATCGGGACCGGCAAGGTCTCCGGCCCCGTCGGGACCTACAGCCACCTCGAGCCCGCGATCGAGGCGGAGGTCCTCGCCGCCCTCGGGCTCCACGCCGACCCGGTGAGCACCCAGGTCGTCCAGCGCGACCGTCACGCCGCCTTCCTCTCGGCGATCGCGATCGCGGGCGGGTCGCTCGAGCGGCTCGCGACCGAGGTCCGCAACCTCCAGCACACGGAGATCGGGGAGCTCCAGGAGCCGTTCCGGAGCGGCCAGAAGGGGAGCTCCGCGATGCCGCACAAGCGGAACCCGATCCTCGCCGAGCGGATCGCGGGACTCGCCCGGCTCCTCCGCGGCTATGCCGGGACCGCGCTCGAGAACCAGCCGCTCTGGCACGAGCGCGACATCAGCCACAGCTCGGCCGAGCGGGTGATCCTCCCCGACGCGACGATCCTCCTCGACTACATGCTCGTGAAGACGGCCGGGCTGGTCGAGGGGCTCGTCGTCCGCGCCGACCGGATGCGCGAGAACATCGATCGCGGCCTCGGGCTCCACGCGTCGAGCCGGGTCCTCCTCGCGCTCGTCGAGGCCGGCGGCCTCTCCCGCGAGGCGGCCTACGAGATCGTCCAGCGGGCGGCCCTCGCCGCCGCCGACGGACGGAGGCCGCTCCGCGAACTCCTCGCCGCGGACCCGGCGGTCGCCGCCGCCCTCCCGGCCGCCGCGCTCGACGCGTGCTTCGACGAGGCGGCCCTCCTCCGGCACGTCCCGGCGGTCATCGCCCGGCTCGATGCGATCGCGCCCCCGTCGCGGGAGGCCGCCGGTGCTCGCTGAGACGTTCGTCCGCTCGGGGAAGGTCCGCGACCTCTACCGTCTCGGCGACGGGCGGCTCCTGCTCGTCGCGTCCGACCGGCTCTCCGCCTTCGACGTCGTCCTTCCCACCCCGATCCCAGACAAGGGGCGGATCCTCACCGGGCTCTCCCGCTTCTGGTTCGCCGAGACGGCCTCGATCGTCCCGAACCACCTCCGTTCCACCGACCCGGCGGACCTCCCCGCGGCGCTCGCCGACGAGGCGACCCGCCGCGATCTCCGGGGCCGGATGATGGTCTGCGCCGAGGCCGCGGTCCTCCCGGTCGAGGTGATCGTCCGCGGCTACCTCTCCGGCTCGGGCTGGAAGGAGTACCTCCGGAGCGGCTCGGTCTGCGGGATCCCGCTCCCGCGCGGCCTCCGCGAGAGCGACCGGCTCCCGGAACCCCTCCTCACCCCCTCGACGAAGGCGGCCGACGGGGCGCACGACGAGAACATCGACCTCGACCGGATGCGGACGCTCGTCGGGGACGACCTGACGGCGCGGGTCCGCGACGTCGCGCTCGAGCTGTATGCCCGCGGCGCGGCGGTCGCCGAACGGGCGGGGATCATCCTCGCCGACACGAAGTTCGAGCTCGGGCTCCTCCCGTCGGGCGAGCTCGTCGTGGTCGACGAGCTCCTCACCCCCGACTCGAGCCGCTTCTGGGAGGCGGCGGCCTACGAGCCCGGGCGACCCCAGGCGAGCTTCGACAAGCAGTACGTCCGCGACTGGCTCGAGACCCGGGCATGGGGGAAGACCGCCCCCGGCCCGGAGCTCCCGCCCGAGGTCGTCGCGGGGACGCGCGAACGGTACGTGGCGGCGTTCGAGCGGATCACCGGTGCGAGCTTCCGCCGCTACCTCGAGGAGGACCGGATCGCCCGATGAGCAGCGCCGGACGAGCGACGAGCGACTACGCGTTCGCGGTGAACGTCACCCCGAAGCCCGGGATCCTCGATCCCCAGGGACGGGCCGTCGAGGGCGGCCTCTCGCACCTCGGGATCGTCGGGGTGAGCGGGGTCCGGGTGGGCCGTCGGGTCGAGCTCGTCGTCGCCGCGACCGACGAGGCGGCCGCGCGCGAGATCGTCGACCGGCTCGCCCGCGAGCTCCTCAGCAACCCGCTGATCGAGGCGTACGAGATCGAGCGACGCGGCGACCCCGCCCCCGGGACGGGCCGATGAGCGTCCGCGTCGGGGTGGTCCTCTTCCCGGGGTCGAACCGCGAGGTCGACGCGGCGAAGGCCCTCGAGCTCGCCGGCGCCGAGCCGACGATCCTCTGGCACGAGTCGCCCGACCTCGACGGCGCCGCCGCGATCCTCCTCCCGGGCGGCTTCGCGTACGGCGACTACCTCAGGTGCGGCGCGATCGCCCGGTTCAGCCCGGTGATGCGCGCGGTCGCCGCGTTCGCCGAGGCGGGCGGGCTCGTCCTCGGGATCTGCAACGGCTTCCAGGTCCTCGCCGAGGCCGGGCTCGTCCCCGGGGCGCTCCTCCGCAACCGATCGCTCCGCTTCGTGTCGCGCGAGGTCCTCATCGCGCCCGAGCGGCTCGACACGCCGTTCACGTTCGGCTACCGGGACCGGCGGCCGCTCCGGGTCCCGGTCGCCCATGGCGAGGGGTGCTTCTACGCGGACGAGGCGACGCTCGATGCGCTCGAGCGGAACGGGCAGGTCCTCGTCCGGTACGTCCGGCCCGACGGGAGCCCGGCGCTCGACCCGGACGAGCGGGCGAACCCGAACGGGTCGCTCCGCGCGATCGCGGGCGTGACGAACGCGGCGGGGAACGTCGCCGGGCTCATGCCCCATCCCGAGACGGCGGTCGAGGCGATCCTCGGCTCGGACGACGGGCTCCTGATGATCCGCTCGTTCGTCGAGAGCGCGGGCCGCCGTCAGGGCGCGACCCCGGACGCGATCGGGATCCCGGTCGGATGACGAGCGCCGTCGCCCCGGACCTCCACCGCCGCCTCGGGCTGACCGACGAGGAGCTCGCCGCGATCCAGGAGCGGCTCGGCCGCCCGGCGAACGGCCTCGAGCTCGCGATGTTCAGCGTCATGTGGAGCGAGCACTGCTCCTACAAGAGCTCGAAGCCGCTCCTCCGGACCCTCCCGACGACGGGGGAGGGCCTACTCGCGGGGCCGGGCGAGCAGGCGGGCGTCATGGCGATCGGGGACGGCCTCGCGGTCGCGTTCAAGATCGAGTCGCACAACCACCCGAGCGCCGTCGAGCCGTACCAGGGGGCGGCGACGGGCGTCGGCGGGATCCTCCGCGACATCTTCGCGATGGGGGCGCGGCCGGTCGCGATCCTCGACGCGCTCCGCTTCGGCGACCCGGCGGACCGCCGGACCCGCCATCTCGTCGACGGGGTGGTCCGCGGGGTCGGCGGCTACGGCAACTGCGTCGGCGTCCCGACGGTCGGCGGCGAGCTCGTCTTCGACCCCTCGTACCAGGGGAACCCGCTCGTGAACGTCATGGCGATCGGGATCCTCCCGGCTGACCGGCTCACCGTCGCCGGCGCCCCCGGGCCGGGGAACTACGCCGTCCTCTTCGGCTCGACGACGGGCCGCGACGGGATCGGCGGCGCCTCGGTCCTCGCCTCGGCCACCTTCGGGGAGGACGACCCCTCGAAGCGGCCGTCCGTCCAGGTCGGGGACCCGTTCGCCGAGAAGCTCCTCATCGAGGCGACCCTCGAGCTGATCGAGCGGCGGCTCGTCGAGGGGATCCAGGATCTCGGTGCCGCGGGGATCACGTGCGCGACCTCCGAGAGCGCGGACCGGACCGGGACCGGGATCGTCGTGGACCTCGATGCGATCCCCCGGCGCGAGCCCGGGATGGAGCCGTTCGAGGTGATGATCAGCGAGTCGCAGGAGCGGATGCTCGCGATCGTCCGCCCGGAGCGCTTCCCGGCGGTCCGGGAGGTGTGCGAGCGCTGGGGGCTCCCCGTCGCGGTGATCGGGCGGGTGACCGACGAGCGGGACGTCGTCGTCGTGACCGGCGGCCTCGACGCGACCGGCCGGCCTCTCCCCGGGGCGAGCGAGCTCGCGCGGATCCCGGCCGCCGCCCTGACGAGCGAGGCGATCGTCCATCGCCGCCGCTCCCAGCGGCCCGCGCGTCGCCGGCACGCCCCGGCCCCCGGCGTCCCGAGCATCCCGATCGACCTCCTCCCGGAACGGGGGATGGACCCGGGCCTCGTCCTCACCGCGCTCGTCGGCTCGCCCGCCCTCGCGAGCCGCCGCTGGGTCCACGAGCAGTACGACAGCCATGTCCGCGCGGACACGATCGCCGGACCCGGCCGGGGCGCAGCGGTGATCCGCGTCGCGGGGACCACGAAGGCGCTCGTCGCGACGACCGACTGCAACCAGGCGGTCGGGGCGCTCGACCCGTACCTCGGCGCGGTGATGAGCGTCGCCGAGGCGACCCGGAACGTCTCGGTCACCGGCGCCCGCCCGCTCGGGGTCACGAACTGCCTCAACTTCGGGGACCCGACCCGTCCCGAGGCGTTCTGGCAGCTCGAGGAGGCGGTCCGCGGGCTCGGCGACGCGTGCCGGGCGCTCGGGATCCCGGTGACCGGCGGGAACGTGTCGCTCTACAACGAGTCGCCGGACGGCGCGATCGCCCCGACGCCGGAGATCGGGGTCGTCGGCCTCCTCGACGATCTCGAGACGCTCGTCGGGCCGGCGTTCGCGGAGGCGGAGGACGTCGTCGTCCTCGTCGGCGAGGCGACCCCCGGACTCGGCGGGAGCGAGTACGCGCGGCTCGCTGGTGCCGCGGCGGAGGACCAGCCGCCCGGGATCGACCTCGAGCGCGAGCGCCGGCTCCAGGAGTTCCTCCGCGAGGCGGCGGCCCGCGGCCTCGCGGCGTCGGCGCAGGACGTCGCGGGGGGCGGGCTCGCGGTCGCCCTCGCCGAGTCGGCGATCTGGGGCGACGTCGGGGCGACGCTCCGGCTCCGGGTCCCCGGCTCGCCCGCGGTCGAGCTCTTCGGCGAGAGCCCGTCGCGGGCCGTCGTCTCCTGCCGGCCGCGCCACCTCCCGGCGCTCGAGCTCCTCGCGCGGGGCTTCGGCCTCCCGTTCGAGACGCTCGGGACCGTCGGCGGCGACCGCCTCGTCGTCGAGCTCGCGGGGAGCGGCGCGACCGGGGCGGCGGAGGAGCGCGGCTCCCGGATCGCCGACGCGATCGACGTCCGCGTCGCCGACCTCCGCCACGCGTGGGAGCTCGGCCTCCCGCGGGCGCTCGGGGAGGCCGACTGATCATGTGCGGCGTCTTCGGGGCGGTCCTCCCGCCCGCGGCCGACGAGGCGTACGAGGCGGCGCAGCTCGCCGCGCTCGGGCTCCTCGCGCTCCAGCACCGGGGCCAGGAGTCGGCCGGGGTCGCGGTGAGCGACGGCGACCAGCTGATGCTCTACAAGGACCTCGGGCTCGTCGCCTCGGTCCTCGACGAGCACCGGCTCCCGAGCCTCCGTGGCCGCCTCGCGATCGCGCACTGCCGCTACTCGACGACCGGCTCGACCGTCTGGGAGAACGCGCAGCCGACGTTCCGGCTCGGCCCCGGCCGGGCGATCGCCGTCGGGCACAACGGGAACCTCGTGAACACGCGGGAGCTCCTCGAGCGGCTCCCGGGAGGGAAGGAGCGGCTCGCCGGGACGACCGACACCGAGGTCCTCACCGCCCTCCTCGGCGACGAAGGGGGCGACCTCGTCGATGCGCTCGTCCGGCTCCTCCCGACGGTGAAGGGGGCGTACAGCCTCGTCCTCCTGGAGCGCGGCCGGGTGATCGGCGTCCGCGACCCCCACGGCTTCCGGCCGCTCGTCCTCGGCCGGCTCGACCTCCCCGACGGCTCCCACGGCTGGATCCTCTCGTCGGAGACGGCCGGGCTCGACATCGTCGGCGCGGAGGTCGTCCGCGACATCGAGCCGGGCGAGGTCGTCGTCCTCGAGCCCGGGCGCGAGCCGGTCTTCCGGCGGTTCGCGGCGGCGACCCCGGCGCTCTGCGTCTTCGAGCTGATCTACTTCGCCCGGCCCGACTCGTACCTCGAGGGGCGGAACCTCTACGAGGCGCGCCGGCGGATGGGGATGGAGCTCGCCCGTGAGGCGCCGGCGTCCGCCGATCTCGTCATGCCGGTCCCCGACACCGGCGCCCCGGCGGCGGCGGGCTTCGCCGAGGCGTCCGGGATCCCGTACCGCGAGGGGCTGATCAGGAACCGCTACGTCGGGCGGACCTTCATCCAGCCCTCCCAGGCGATGCGCCATCGCGGCGTGACGATCAAGCTGAACCCGCTCCGCGAGACGATCCGCGACCGGCGGCTCGTCGTCGTCGACGACTCGATCGTCCGCGGCACGACGACGAAGCAGATCGTCGCGCTCCTCCGGAGGTCCGGCGCCGCCGAGGTCCACGTCCGGATCAGCGCCCCGCCGATCCACCACCCGTGCTTCTACGGGATCGACACGCAGGTCGAGGCGGAGCTGATCGCGGCGACGCACACGATCGACGAGATCCGCGACTTCATCGGGGCCGACTCGCTCGCCTACCTCTCGATCGGCGGCGTCCTCGGGGCGCTCGAGCTCCCGTACGAGCGCTTCTGCTTCGCCTGCTTCGACGGCCGCTACCCGGTCCCGGTGCCGTACGACACGGCGAGCCGGAAGCTCCTCCTCGAGGAGCCGCTCCCCGCGTCGAGCGGCGGGTAGCGACGGGATGGACGCGGAGCGCGGCGCGTACGGTCGGGCGGGCGTCGACGTCGCCGCGGGCGACCGGGCGGTCGAGCTGATGCGCGCGGCCGTCGAGTCGACGCGCCGCCCCGAGGTCGTCGGCGGGCTCGGGGGGTTCGCCGCCGCGGTCGGACTCCCCGGCGGCCTTCGCGACCCGCTCCTCGTCTCGGCGACCGACGGGGTCGGGACGAAGACGGCGCTCGCGGCCGCGACGGGCCGCTGGTCCACGATCGGGATCGACCTCGTCGCGATGTGCGCCGACGACGTCGTCTGCACCGGGGCGGCGCCCCTCTTCTTCCTCGACTACGTCGCCGTCGGGCGGGTCGTCCCCGAGCGGATCGCCGAGCTCGTCGGCTCGGTCGCCGTCGGCTGCCGGACGGCCGGCTGCGCGCTCGTGGGCGGGGAGACGGCGGAGCACCCCGGGCTGATGGCGCCCGACGAGTTCGACCTCGCGGGCTTCTGCGTCGGGATCGTCGAGCGGGACCGGGTCCTCGACGGGTCCGGGATCCGGGCGGGGGACGCGGTCGTCGGGATCGCCGCGAGCGGGCTCCACGCGAACGGCTTCTCGCTCGTGCGCGCCCTCGTCGCCGAGCACCGGCTCGACCTCGCCGCGCCGTACGCCGGCATCCTCGCCGCGGCGGGGGACCGGATCGGGCCGGAGCCCGAGCTCGGGATGGCGACGCTCGGGGAGGCGCTCCTCGTCCCGACGCGGATCTACGCGAGGACGCTCCTCTCGCTCCGCGACCAGCTCGATGCGGCGGGGACGCCGCTCGGCGGGCTCGCCCACGTGACCGGCGGCGGCCTGCCCGGGAACCTCCCGCGGATGCTCCCGGACGGACTCGGCGTCCGGGTCGACCCGGGGACGTGGCCGGTCCCGTCGTCGATCCGCCTCGTCGCGGCGCTCGGTTCGCTCGACGGCGCGGAGCTCCGGGCGACGCTGAACGCCGGGATCGGGATGGCGGTCGCGCTCCCGCGGTCCGCCGTCGCGGCGGCGATCGCGCGGCTGGCCGCCGACGGGATGGCGGCGTGGCGGATCGGGGAGGTCGTCCCGGTCGAGGCGCTCGGCGGCGCGCGCTACGGCGAGGGGCCGCTCGCGTCGTGAGCGCGACGATCGCGATCGGGGTCTCCGGCGGGGGCTCGAACCTCCGGGCGCTCATCGCCGCGGAGGGGCGCGGGGAGCTCGGCGGGGCGATCCGGCTCGTCTTCGCGGACCGGCCGTGCCCGGCGCTCGACCTCGCCGCGGAGGCGGGCCTGGAGACGGCGCTCGTCCCGGCGGACGGCCCCGGCGGACGCCCGGGGATGGAGGCGACGCTCGTCGAGACGCTCCGCGCCGTCGGGGTCGACCTCGTCGTCCTCGCCGGCTTCATGCGGATCCTCGGCCCGGCGGTCGTCGACGCGTTCCGGGGGCGGATCCTCAACACCCACCCGTCGCTCCTCCCCGCCTTCCCGGGGGCGCACGCGGTCGCCGACGCGCTCGCCCACGGGGTCGCGGTCACCGGCGTGACGGTCCATCTCGTCGACGAGACGCTCGACGGCGGACCGATCGTCGCCCAGGAGCCGGTCGCGGTCCTCCCCGGCGACGACGAGGCGTCGCTCCGGTCGCGGATCCAGGCGGTCGAGCACCGGCTCCTCCCGCGGGTCGTCGCGCGGCTCGCCGCGGGGAGCCTCTCGGTCGGGGGGCGCCGCGTCACGCTCGACCCGGCAGCCGCCGACGGGGCGCTCCCGCCGCGGCGGGCGCTCCTCTCCGTCTCCGACAAGTCGGGCCTCGTCCCGCTCGCGACGGGCCTCGTCCGCCACGGCTTCGAGCTCGTCTCGACCGGGGGGACGGCGAGGGCGCTCCGCGACGCCGGCCTCCCGGTCACCGACGTCGCCGCGGTGACCGGCTTCCCGGAGCTCCTCGACGGGCGGGTGAAGACGCTCCACCCGCGGGTCCACGCGGGGATCCTCGCCGACCGCCGGCGCGCCGCCCACCGCGAGGCGCTCCTCGCCGCGTGGATCGACCCGTTCGAGCTCGTCGCGGTCGACCTCTACCCGTTCGCCGCCGCGGCCGCCCGGCCGGGGATCGCCTTCGACGAGCTCGTCGAGGAGATCGACGTCGGGGGGCCCGCGATGATCCGCGCGGCGGCGAAGAACCACGCGAGCGTCGCGGTCGTCACGAGCCCGGGCCGGTACGCGGCGGTCCTCGACGCGCTCGACCGGGAGGGGCGGGTCGGCGACGGCCTCCGCGCGGCGCTCGCGGTGGAGGCGTTCAGGCTCACCGCCGCGTACGACGCCCGGATCGCGGACGAACTCCCCGGGCGGATGGCCGCCGCGGGGACGGCGCTCCCCGACTGGCCCGGGCTCCCGGGTGCCGCCGACCCGTATCCGCCGACGCTCACCGTCGGGCTCGAGAAGGTGGAGACGCTCCGCTACGGCGAGAACCCCCACCAGGCGGCGGCCCGCTACCGGCGGCCGGGGCGCGACGCCGCCGGACCGTTCGCCGCCGGGACGCCGCCGCTCCAGGGGAAGCCACTCTCCTACAACAACGTCCTCGACGCCGCGGCGGCCGCGGCGCTCGCCGCGTCGCTCGACGGGCCGGGGTGCGTCATCGTCAAGCACGCGAACCCGTGCGGCGCCGCCGAGCGGCCGACGCTCCTCGCCGCATGGCGCGACGCGCTCGCGGGCGACCCGGTCTCCGCGTTCGGCGGCGTCGTCGCACTGACGGGGACGGTCGACGGCGAGGTCGCGGACGCGCTCGCCTCGATCTTCCTCGAGGTCGTCGTCGCCCCCGGGTTCGACGAGGCGGCGCGGGCGATCCTCGCGGCGAAGCCGAACCTCCGCCTCGTCGTCGACCCGGGCCTCGGCGCCGGCTCCGGGGCGCCCGGGGCGCCCGGGGCGGCGGCCGGCGCGCCGCTCGCGCCCGACGGCGCGCTCCGGACCGCCGGCGGTGCCGTCCTCGTCTCGACGCCGGACCTGGGCCGCGACGATCAGTCGTCGTGGACGACCGTCTCGCGCCGAGCGCCGACCGCGGCGGAGCGCCGCGACCTCGACCTCGCGTGGCGCCTCGTCCGCGGCGTCACCTCGAACGGGATCGTCCTCGTCCGCGACGGGATGCTCGTCGGCCTCGGGTCCGGTCGGACGAGCCGCGTCGACGCGGCGCGCGGCGCGGTCGAGAAGGGCCGCGAGGTCCTCGGCGCGGAGCGGCTCGTCGGCGCGGCCTGCGCCTCCGACGCGTTCTTCCCGTTCCCCGACGCGATCGAGGTCTGCCTCGCGGCGGGCGTCACCGCCTTCGTCCAGCCGGGGGGCTCGCTCCGCGACGCCGAGGCGATCGCGGCGGTCGATGCGGCGGGGGCGGCGATGATGACGACCGGGGTCCGCCACTTCCGCCACTGACGCTGCCCATGCGCCGGCGTCCGGGTCCGGCGAGTGACCCTCGGCACTGGCGGCGGCGGCCCGGCGCTCCGTAGACTCTCCCCGCCGGGGACCCCGGGGGATCGGCCGCGAGGCCGGACGGCGCCCCGGCGCGAACGGGTCGGAGGTGGCGACGTGATGACCGAGGAACGGACGGGGACGGCGGGCGAGGAGACCGGCGGGCGCCACGAGGCGGGCCGCTCCGAGTTCGTCCACCAGCTCCAGGGGATGATCGACGACCTCGCGACGCAGGCCGGGCCGGTCCTGAAGGAGGTCGCCGAGAAGGCCGCGGAGCTCGCGCAGAAGGCGGCCGAGGCGGCGACGCCGTACGCGGCGCGGGCCGCGGACGTCGCGGCCGAGGTGAGCCTGAAGCTCTCGGAGAAGAGCCGCGAGGTCGCGGCCGACCTCCATCGCCAGGCGGAGGCGAACGAGGCGCGGGCCGCCGGGACTGCCGAGGGTGAGGCCGCGGCCGCCGGGGCGACCCCGTCGACCGACGAGGCGAACGGGGCCTGACGCCGGCCGGCCCGGGGGAGGGCCGGCAGTGGGGGCGGCGACCGGGACGGCGCCTGCTGAAGCGCGCCCGCTGCAGCGCGCCTCGGGGCCGTGCCGGGGCCCGAGCGGCCCCTGCTACCATCGGCCGCGATGACCCCCCGGACCCCCGAACGCTTCTACATCACGACCGCGATCGCCTACGCGAACAACCGACCCGGCCTCCACACGCTCTACGAGGTGGTGGGCGCCGACGTCCTCGCGCGCTGGCACCGGATGCGCGGGATCCCGACCCGCTTCCTCACCGGGACTGACGAGCACAGCGTGAACATCGCGATGCGCGCCGCCGAGGAGGGGAAGAGTCCCCGCGCGTTCGTCGACGAGAAGGTCGCGCTCTTCCGGTCGGCCGAGGATGCGCTCGCGATCAGCCCGGACCGCTTCATCCGGACGACCGACCCGGACCACGTCCGCGCGGCACAGGAGATGGTCCGCCGCGCCCATGCGAACGGCGACATCTACGTCGGGACGTACGAGGGCTGGTACTGCCCGAACGAGGGGTTCCGGAACCCGACCGACGTCGAGGAGACGGCCCGGGGGACGATCTGCCCGAACCATCCCGAGGTCCCGCTCCAGTGGCTGACGGAGCGGAACTGGTTCTTCCGTCTCTCCGCCTACCAGGAGCGGCTCGAGCGCTGGTACGCGGAGCAGCCCGACGCCGTCCAGCCGGAGTACCGGCGGAACGAGATGCTCGGCTTCATCCGCGGCGGCCTCGAGGACTTCTCGATCAGCCGCGCCGGCGCGGGGTGGGGGATCCCGTTCCCGATCCTCCCCGACGGCTCGTCGGCGCTTCGCCCCGACGGGAGCGCCGACCCGGACGCCGGGACGATCTACGTGTGGTACGACGCGCTCATCAACTACATCACCGGTGCGGGCTTCCCCGACGACCCCGCGAGCTTCGGACGGTGGTGGCCGGCAGACCTCCACGTGATCGGGAAGGACATCGCCCGTTTCCACACGATCTTCTGGCCGGCGATGCTCTGGTCGGCCGGGCTCGAGCCGCCGCGCCACGTCTGGATCCACGGCTGGCTCCTCGCGTCGGGCGAGCGGATGAGCAAGAGCCGGGGGAACTTCCTCGATCCGACCGACTTCGTCGCGGCCTTCGGGACCGACGGGGCGAGGTACGTCGTCCTCGCCGACGCGCCGTTCGACCGGGACGCTGACGTCAGCTGGGACTCGTTCGTCCGGCGCTACAACGCCGACCTCGCGAACGACTTCGGGAACCTCGTGAACCGGACCGTCTCGATGGCGGGCCGCTACCTCGGCGGCGATCGACCGCGCCCGTCCGGTGCGACGGCGCTCGCGGACGGCTGGGCGTCGTCGCGTGCCGCGTACGAGGCGGCGCTCGACGGCCGGCTCCTTCACGAGGCGCTCGCCGCGCTCTGGGGCTACGTCGGCCTCGCGAACCGGACGGTCGATGCGGAACAGCCGTGGACGCTCGCGAAGGGAGCGGCCGCGGGCGACGAGGCCGCCGCCGCACGACTCCGCGCGGTCCTCGGCGATCTCGTCGAGGCGTGCCGGCTCGTCGCGCTCGCCGTCGCCCCGGTGATGCCGGGCGCCGCGCCGCGCGTCCTCGAGCAGCTCGGGCTCGCGTACGGCTGGGGGCCGGACGGGAACGGCGGTCCGTCGCTCGACGCGGAACTCGCGTGGGGGGCGCGGGCGGCGGAGGTCGGCCGGCTCGGGTCCCCGGCGCCGCTCTTCCCGCGGCTCGAGGCGGAGACCGCCGCGGAGCCGCCCGCCGCCGGATGACGATCCGGCTCGTCGACAGCCACTGCCACCTCCAGGCCGACCGCCTCATCGACGATCTCGACCCCGTGGTCGCCGCCGCCCGGGACGCGGGCCTCGCACGGATCCTCGTGCCGGGCTGGAACCGCCGCTCCTCGGAAGGCGCCTTCGCCGTCGCCGAGCGTCACCCGTGGCTCGACGTCGCGGTCGGCGTCCACCCGCACGACGCGGCCGACGTGCCGGACGAGGCGTGGGGCTGGTTCGTCGCGGCGGCCGCGGATCCCCGGGTCGTCGCGATCGGGGAGACGGGGCTCGACTTCGACCGTGCCTTCTCGCCCCCCGACGCGCAGCGCAGCAACCTCCGGCGGAACCTGGCGCTCGCGCTCGCGACCGGGAAGCCCGCGATCCTCCATTGCCGCTCGGCGATCGGCCGCCGCGACGCGCAGGACGCGCTCGTCGACGAGCTCGTCGCCGCCGGCGTCGGCGGTGCGGCGTGGCGTGCCGCCTTCGGGGATCGGCCGCCGGCGCTCATCCACTCGTTCTCGGGACCGGTCGACTACGCCGAGCGGGTCCTCGGCCTCGGGCTCGCCGTCTCGTTCAGCGGCCTCGTCTTCCGCGCGGGGGAGGAGGCGTCCGCGGAGGTCGTCCGGCTCGTCCCGTCGGACCGGCTCCTCGTCGAGACCGACTCGCCGTACCTCTCGCCGCCGGGCGCGCCCCGCCGCCGGAACGAGCCGGCATGGGTGGGGGTCACCGCCGCATGGGTGGCGGAGCGGCGCGGCGAGCCGGCCGAGGCGGTGGGGGAGGCACTCGTCTCCGCGTACGACCGCTGCTTCCGTGCCGCGCGGCCCGCGTGAGCCGTCGTCCGGAGGCGTACGCTCCGCGTACGAGGTGACGACGATGCAGAGACGCCAGCGACGGATCCGCCCCGCGACCCTTCCCGCGCGCATCGCTGCCGCGATCGCGGCGGGGGCGCTCGCGCTCGCCGCGTGCGGTGGCGGCCCGACGCCCGCCCCGACGTCGCCGGCGACCGCGAGCCCCGCACCGACCGCGACGGAGGCCGCGTACGCCTGCCCCGTCGAGCGCGCGACGCTCGAGGTCCCCTCGAACCGCCTCGTCGCGGTGGAGGTCGTCCCGCGCGAGGGGCGCGACGCCGTCGTCTTCACCTTCGGCCCGTCGGGCGAGGGGAGCGGCGCGACCCCGACGGTCGAGATCGCCACGGCTGAGCCGCCGTTCGTCAAGGCGCCGAGCGGCTTCCCGCTCGAGGTCGCGGGCGACGCGTACATCCGCCTCACGTTCCGCGAGACGATCGTCTACGACGAGAGCGGGACCGGCACGCTCGGGACCCCGAACGAGCTCGCTCCGCTCGGCGCCGCGGTCCGGGAGGTCGTCGAGGCCGAGGCGTTCGAAGGGGTCGCCGACTGGCTCGTCGGCGTCGCCGGCGACGGCTGCGCCCGGGTCGCGGTGGACCCGGATGCCGGGACGCTCGTCCTCGAGGTCCGCGCGCCCTAGCGCGACGCGTGGAGCGGGGGCGCGACCGGGACGGGAGGACGGCCGCCGTCCGGTAGCGGTGCCCCGCGTCACCGACTCGGTGCCCCGCGTCACCGGAAGCGCTTCCCGGCGCTAGGAGCGGCCGGGACCATCGACCTATCGTCGCGTCGGGAGCCTCGCACCCTCCGTGCGCGAGGCCCCGTTCGTGGGAGGCCCCGTCCTGCTTCCGCACCCGATCCATGCCCGGCGCCGGAGCGCCCGCGCCGCCGCATCGCCCTCGCCGAGCCGTCCGCCGGCCTGGCGGCGTCTCGTCGCGCGCGCCCTCGCGCTCTCGCTCCTCCTCCCGGCCGCCCTCCCGGCACCGGCCCTCGCCCTCGACCCGACGACCGTCACGCTCACCAGCTCGGCGAACCCGTCGATCGCGGGGGCGTCGCTCACCCTCTCCGCGACCGTCGCGGCCGGACCGGGCTCGACGACCCCGACCGGGAACGTCTCGATCGTCAACGGGAGCGCGACGCTCGGGACGTGCGCGCTCGCCTCGGGGAGCTGCTCGATCGTCGCCTCGCTGCCCGTGGGCGTCCACGACCTCGTCGCGCGCTACCCGGGGAGCGGGACCCACGACCCGAGCAGCTCGGCGCCGGTGACGCAGACGGTGACGATCGGGGTCCGCGGGAGCGCCGCCGTCGGGACGACGGCGTCGACGGGCGCGACGACCCTCACCGTCCCGGTCCCCGCCGGGACGACCCTCGGGGACGTCCTCGTCGCGAGCGTCTCCGTCGCGGGCGGGAGCGGGACGACGATCGGCGCGGCCGGGTGGACCCGGCTCACCGGATCCGACACCGCGAACGGGACGGCGCTCCGGGCCGGCCTCTACTGGCGCGCCCGGACGAGCGGGGACACCGCCACGAGCTACGCCTTCACGTTCAGCCCGGCCCAGAAAGGCTCGGCGATCGTCGTCGCCGTCGCGGGCGCGGTCGCCGTCGCTCCGGTCGCCGGTGCGGCGACCTTCACCGGCTCCAGCGTCACGACGCCGGCCCTGGCGCTCGGGGGGACGGCGCAGTCCGGCCTCTCGCTCGCGTTCGCGGGACTCGGCCTCGGGACGACCCTCTCCTCGGTCTCGAACGGCTACACGCGGCTCGCGGCGATCGCGGCGAGCGGCGGGAAGGCGTCGACCCAGACCACGAGCGGGGCGGGCCGGTCCGGGATCCTTGCCGGGACGTCGGTGACGGGCGGGACGCTCACCTTCGGGGCGAGCGGCTCCGGCGTCGGCCAGACCGTCTTCCTCCGCCAGGTCGCCGGTGCGACCGCGACCCGGGTCACCGCGTCCGCGGTCACCTCCTCGTTCGGCACACCCGTCACGTACGGCGCGCAGGTCCTCCCGGCGACCGCGTCCGGCTTCGTCACGCTCTTCGCGGACGGCTCGCGGAACCTCGGCACCTGCCAGCTCGTCGGCGGCGCGTGCACCGTCGCCGCCGTGACGCTCGGGTCCGGGAACCACACGGTCGTCGCTTCGTACACGGGGGACGGCGGCTCGAACCTGCCGAGCACCTCGAGCCCGCTCGAGTCGACCGTCACGCGCGCGCCCACCGTCACGACGCTCGTCTCGGGCGCGAACCCGGCGGAGCGGGGGAGCTCGATCCCGCTCGTCGTCTCCGTCTCGACCGCCGACGCCTTCCCCGCGACGGGCGGCGCGATCGTCCGCTCCGGGGCGACGACGCTCGGGAGCTGCACCCTCGGGACGAGCGGCCCCGGGCGCTGCGCCGTAACGCTCGCCGGGACGCTCCCCGTCGGGACGCACGACCTCGTGGCGAGCTACGGGGGGACCGCCGACCTCGACTACAGCGAATCGCCGCCGCTCGCCCAGGTCGTCGTCCGGGCGACCTCCTCGACGACGCTCGCGGTCACGCCGAACCCGGCCGGGTTCGGGACGCCGGTGACGATCACCGCGACCGTCACGAGCGCGGGCGGGACGCCGACCGGCGCCGTCGCGATCGTCGACGGCTCCACGGGACTCGGCTCGTGCCAGCTGAGCGTCGTCGGACCCGCCGGGAGCTGCACGATCGTCGCCTCGGGGCTCGCGATCGGGCCGCACGCGATCGGCGCCTCGTACGGGGGCGACGGCGACCGCGCGCCGAGCGTCGCGAGCCCGGTCGCCCTCACCGTCGACCGCGCCTCCTCCACCGTCACGGTCACCGGGACCCCGAACCCGGCCACGTTCGGCACGAGCGTCACGCTCCGCGCGACCGTGGCGACCGGCGACGGGAGCATCGCGACGGGGTCGATCGCCTTCTCCGACGGCACGACCGGGATCGGGACCTGTCCGCTCGGAGCGACGAACCCGGCCGCCTGCCAGATCTCGATCTCGAACCTCTCCGTCGGCGACCACGGGATCGTCGCCCGCTACGCCGGGGACGCGCGCCACCTGCCGGGGCAGGGGACGCTCGTCCAGACGATCGGCCGCGCGCCCGTCACCGTCCGGCTCGTCAGCTCGGCCAACCCGTCGGCCTACGGCGCGCCGGTCGCGTTCACGACGAGCGTGACGAGCGGCGCCGGGACGCCGACCGGCCGGGTCGTCGTCGCCGACGGGACGACCGGCCTCGGCTTCTGCGACCTCACCGCGGGCGGCGCCTGCTCCGTCACGACGAGCGCGCTCCAGGGCGGCAGCCGGACGATCGTCGCGACGTACGCCGGCGATGCGCTCCGCGCGGGCGGCTCGACGACGCTGGCGCAGACCGTCACCCGGACGACGACGACGACGAGCCTCGCGTTCGCGGCGAACGGCACGCTCACCTACGGGAACACGGTGACGCTCACGGCGACGGTGAACGTCACGGCCGCGACCGGGACCGTCACCTTCCTCGACGCGTCGGTGCCGATCGGGAGCTGCCAGCTCGGGTCGCTCGCACCGGGGGCCTGCGCGCTCACCATCGGCCTCCCCGCCGGGTCGCGGTCGATCGTGGCGAGCTATGCGGGCGACACGAACCACGCCGGGAGCATCTCGTCGGTCATCGCCGCGACGATCGCCCGCGCGACGACGACGACGGCCCTCGCGGTCGCAGGCGGCGGGTCGTACGGATCGCCGATCTCGTTCACCGCGACGGTGACGCCCGCGAGCTCGACCGGGACCGTCACGTTCGCCTCGGGCGGGACCGTGATCGGGACGTGCGTTCTCGGTGAGACGACCGCCGGGACCTGCAGACTCACCCGGAACGACCTCCCGGTCGGGAGCTACGCGGTGACGGCCACCTACCCGGGTGACCCGAACCATGTCGGCAGCGCGTCCGCGTCGGTCGCGACGGAGGTCGCGATCCTCGCGACGACGACGGCGATCGCGGTGAGTGCGAACCCGGCGGGCCTCGGGCAGCCGGTCGCGATCGCGGCGACGGTCACGCCGGCCTCGCCCGGGACGGTCACGTTCCTCGACGGGGTCGAGACGGTCGGCACCTGCACGCTCCAGAACGGGGGCTGCTCCATCTCCGTCTCGACCCTCGCCCTCGGCGAGCACGCGCTCGTCGCCTGGTTCCCGGGCGACGCGAACCGGACCGGGAGCTCCTCCGACCCCCTCCCGCTCGTCGTGAAGGAGGCCTCGTCCGTCTCGATCGGCTCCAGCCCGAACCCCTCGGTCTTCGGCGCGCCGGTCGACGTCACCGTCACGGTCTCCACGGGCGACGGGATCCCTGCCACCGGGACGGTCGCGCTCTCCGACGGCACGACCTCGCTCGGGAGCTGCTCGCTCCCGGGGAGCGACCCGGCGAACGCGTGCGTCATCACCGTCGCGAGCCTCTCGGCCGGGGCCCGCACCCTCGTCGCCCGGTACGGCGGCGATGCGACCCATGCCCCGAGCGTCGGGTCGACGACCCAGACGGTCGCGAAGGCCGGGACGACGACGGCCCTCTCGTCGAGCCCGAACCCCTCGACGTACGGGGGGACCGTCACCTTCACGGTCCGCGTCACGACCGCCGACGGGAGCGTCGCGTCGGGCGCCGTCGCGGTCTCCGACGGCGGGGTCGCGCTCGCGCGGTGCACGCTCGTCGCCGGCCGGTGCGACATCACGACGAGCACGCTCGCCGGCGGGACGCACCCGCTCCTCGCGACCTACGAGGGCGGGCCGAACCACCTCGGGAGCTCGGGGAGCCTCGCCCACGTCGTCAACCTCCTCGTCTCGTCGGTCGCGGCCTCCGCCTCCCCGACGTCGACGAGCTACGGGTCGCCGATCGTCTTCACCGCGACCGTCTCGCCGTCCGCTGCGACGGGGAGCGTCTCCTTCGTCGACGGGGCCGTCACCTACGGCTCCTGCACGGTCGGGTCGGGCGGTCCCGGCGCGTGCACCTTCACGTCGAGCGCGGTCCTCGCCGGGAGCCGGTCGGTGTCGGTCCGCTACTCGGGCGACACCCGCTACGCGGCGAGCCAGACGGCCGTCGCGGTGACCGTCGCGAAGGTGGCGAGCGCGACGACCCTCTCCGCGAGCTCGACGGACGCGACCTTCGGGTCGAGCGTCGTCCTCACCGCCCGTGTCGACCGCTCCACCGCGACCGGGACGGTCACGTTCCTCGACGGCGCGACGACCGTCGGGACGTGCTCGATGACCGGGGCCTCGGGCGGGGCGTGCACCCTCGCGACGAGCACCCTCCCGGTGGGGGCCCGCTCGCTCACCGCGCGGTACGCGGGCGACAACAACCTCGATCCGAGCACGTCGGCGCCCGTCGCGGTGACGATCCGCCCGGCGCCCACGACGACGACGGTCACCTCGAGCGCGAACCCGTCCGTCTTCGGGTCGGGGACGCTGACGGTCCGCGTGACGCCTGCCGGCGCGACCGGGACGGTGGGGATCTCCGACGGAGGGGTCGCGATCGGGTCGTGCGTCCTGTCGGCGGGCGCCTGCTCGATCCCGATGGCCGCCTGGTCCGTCGGGACGCACGAGATCGTCGCGAGCTACCCGGGTGGCACGAACTACGCGGCGAGCACCTCCGCCCCGTTCGCGCAGGTCGTGAGCGTCGGCTTCCGGAGCGCCGCCGCCGGCAACACGGGCTCGAAGGCCGGGACCTCGCTCGCGATCGCGGCGCCCGCCGGGATCGCGGCCGGCGACGTGCTCGTCGCCGCGGTGACGATCGCGAGCTCGAGCATCTCGATCGCGCCGCCTGCCGGCTGGACCCGGCTCGGGAGCGACGTCGTCTCCACGACCGCGCCGCTCACCCAGGGGCTCTTCTGGCGGACCGCACCCGCCGGCGCGCTCGGGAGCTCGACGTGGACCTTCTCCGGCGCGGTGAAGGGCTCCGGCGTGATCATCGCCCTCACGGGCGCCTCGTCCGAGCTCCCGACGGCCGACGCCTACCGCGGGCAGCTGAACTCGAGCGCCGTCCCGCAGATCTACACGCCGGGCCTCACCCTCGCCGCGGAACGTCGGGGGATCGCCCTCGTGTTCGGCGGGATGGCGACCGGGACGACCCTCGCCTCCGCCGGGACCGGCTACACGATCCCGGCGTCGGGCGGCTCGTCCGCCTCGTCGGGGGGCCGCGCCGACAGCCAGACGACGACCGGCGCTGCGTACTCCACCGTGGCGCTCCGGAGCTTCGTCGTCTCGAGCCAGCTGAACACGGGCAGCTCGGTCGGCGCCGTGAACATCGGCCATACCGTCTTCATCGCCGAGTTCGCCCCCGCCCCGTAGCGCGCCCCCGCAGGGTTGACGGGTCGCCGGATGCTCCCGGCCCCTCGGGCAGCGAACACCCCGCTCGACACCCCCCCGGCGTCCGTCCGAGCGGATCCGGATCTCGTCGGTGACTGCCCCTTGCAGCATCTCGCGGACCGCGCTAGGGTTCGCCCGTCGTCCGGGGGGACGACACGCTGTCGTCCGGGGGGACGACGCGGCATCGTCGGAGGTGACGACAGACGGCCGGAGCACCGGACGACGTCGGTGCGTCGTGGATGCTGATGGTCGGTCGCACATCCGGACGACAGGGGGGAAAGAATGATCGACGGACGGGATCGGCGCGTCCTCGTGGTGGCCGCGCCATCGGAAGCCGAGCGGCTCTCGGCTCTGCTTCGCTCCGGGGGTTGGCAGCCGATGGCGGCGGACGGCGAGCCCCGCGCGCTCGCCGCCCTCGCGACCCCGGGACTCGCGGCGGTCGTCCTGAGTGACGAGCTCATCGCCGGCTCCGGCTACGGCCTCTGCCGACGGATCCGCGAGGGGTCGGCGATCCCGATCGTCCTCGTATCGGCTCGGGCGACCGAGATCGACGAGACGCTCGGGCTGGAGCTCGGTGCGGATGACTTCATCTCGCGGGCCGTGGCGGGTCGCGTCCTCCTGGCTCGGCTCGCTGCGGTCGTCCGGCGTACGGAGCTGTACTCCACCCCGTCCGACGAGCCACTCCAGGCGGGGTCGATCGCGCTCGACCCGCGGAGCCGCCGCTGCCACGTGAACGGGAGCGAGTTGGTGCTCTCCAAGACCGAGTTCGCACTCCTCGCGGTCTTCCTCTCCGACCCGGGCAGGGCATTCGCCCGGGACGAGCTCCTCGACCGCGTCTGGGGTGACTGGTTCAGCGGTGACCACGTGATCGACGTCACGATGGGTCGCCTTCGCCACAAGCTCCTCGACGCCGGTGTCGACGGCGCGATCGAGACGCTCCGCGGCGTCGGCTATCGGCTCGCGGTCGCCGGGGCCGCCGATCGCGCCCGGATGGCGGCCGGCGGGGGTTGACGGGTCGCCGGACGACCCTCCATCGTCGCGGGCGCGACGCGGCCCGGTCGGTCCGGCGCGGCGTCGCCCGCTGCGAGCCGGCCGGCACCCACCCGTCTTGACAGCCCGCGAACGGCTGCCCTATCGTGTTAGCACTCGGAGGCCGAGAGTGCTAAAGCGTCCCGGGTGACGCGGGCGAGCCGAGCCGGCGAGGAGCCGGTCCCACTCGCCGC
>JBJOLT010000046.1:0-9144 GCA_046045415.1 Chloroflexota bacterium
CCCGCCCTCGCCTGGAGCCCGGAGCCCACCCCGGCGACCGACGGACAGAAGATGGCAGCGGCCAGCGCGTGCGCCGATGGCGCCGCACAGGCGGCCGGGTCCGTCCGCGGCGACGCGAGCGGGAGCGTCACGCCGAGCGCGCCTCCCCCGCTCGTCGGCCTCGAGCTGCACGGGACGGGCGCGATCGCGATCCTGGCCGACGCGACGGCCGTCGGGTACTGCCTGCTCCGGAGCGACGGCGACGACTTCGTCTACGGCGGCCTCGTCTACGGGTTGCCGGAGTCCGCGTCGGCCGGGTCGCTCGTGCTCGGCGGGATGTCCACGGAGTTCGAGGGGTCGGAGGTGGGCCTCCTCTTCGGTGCCGCGCCCGCGGGCGTCACCTCGGTCCGGTTGGACGGCGGCCCCGGGGACGGCGGCGTCGCCACGGTCGCGGACGGTCGCTTCGCGATCTGGATCCCCGGGAGCCTTGCGGATCCGGCGATGGAGGTGGTCGGTCTCGACGCGACCGGCATCGAGGTCGTGCGCCAGGCCCTCCTGACGGGCGAGAAGCTCATCGACGGGATGTCGACCCGCGCGCCGTAGCGCACCGTCGCCCGACGGCAGGACGCTCCCATCGCTCGCAGCGCTCGTCGAAGCGCGCGGAGCCGAGTCCTCGCGCCTCGACGGGCCCCCAGGCACACCATCCGTCGTGAACGAGAACCCGGATCCTCGGTCGCGCGTCCCGCGCCTCGGCGGCGAGTACGGGGCCGATCGCTCGCTCCTTGAGAGGCTTCGTCATAAGGGTGTCCCTGGCGTGTGCACACCCGGGGACACCGAGCTGCGCGGCCTCGCCGCCGGCGGTTCGCCGATCCGGTGCGCATCGGCATCCTGGGCGACCGCCAAGCTCGACATCGCGGGCCCGGGCCCGATCCTGGATCCCGCCGCAGCGGTGTCGCGGCGGGTGGCACGCGCGACACCGGCAATCCGTTCATCGCCCGCCGTACGAACGGAAAGCGGTAGGAAAGACAGAGCCCGACCATCGGAGAAACCGACAATGGCACGACTCGCGGTCCGCCGCCCGATGCTGGGTGGCTATCTGGCGCTGACGCTCGCGGCATCGATCGGGATCGCTCTCGCACCCGCGGCCCTCGCTGCGAAGTCCGCGCCCGTCACCGTCGGATCCCTCCGCTGCACGATCGTGGGGACCTCGGGGAACGACACGCTCAGTGGTACGACCCGCAACGACGTCATCTGCGGGCTGGGCGGGAACGACCGTCTTGCCGGAAACGGCGGGAACGACACGATCGTCGGCGGCCCGGGCAACGACTCACTCGACGGTGGCGCGGGTGCGGACATGCTCCTCGGCGGCGACGGGGGCGACACCCTGACCGGCGGCGCCGGCGCCGACACGTTCATCGGTGGCACCGGGACCGACTCGCTCACTGCGGGGACGACGGGCGACACGTGTGCCCCGGACGCCATCGATCCGGTGACGGGTGCGTGCACCGTGGACACGACGGCACCCACGATCAGCGATGTGAGCGTCCCGGCGACCGTGACAGCAGGCTCGACGCTCACCGTCTCCTGGCGCGTGACCGACCCGTCGGGCGTCGCCGACATGGCCGGCTCCACCCCGTCCTGGATGAAGGTCGGCGGCTCGAGTGGCTGGGTCAGCACGTGGTGCGCCTTCCCGACCATCGCGACCCGGGTGTCGGGTACCGCCGGTGACGGCCGGTTCCAGGCGACCTGCCAGCTGCCCGCGACGGTCGTCAACGACGTCTACTCCGTGTGGATCGGTGCGTCGGACGTCTTCGGGAACACGGCAGAGACCTCCGGATCCGACGGCTTCACGGTCGTCGGCGGATCAGCGGACTCGGCCCCGCCGGTCGTGACCGACCTCACGATCAGCCCCGCGAACCCGAGCCCCGGAAGTGCGATCACGTTCCGGTGGCGGGCGACCGACGAGACAGGAGTCTCGTACGTGATCCCGTGGGCCTTCGGCCCGAATGGGTTCCTCACCAACCCCGAGACCGGGGTGCTCTGGCTGAGCTACGACGCGGGTGTGCTCGTGTCCGGCACCCCGCAGGACGGGACCTATGCGGTGACGCTGCAACTGAACGCCGCCGCCCCGGCCGGGACGTACACGATCTGGCTCAGCCGCGCCGACGTCCTGGGGAACCGGACGTATGAAGCGGCGATCCAGAACGGGGCACCCGTGACGTTCAGCGTCACGAGGTAGCGCCACGGCGTCGTCTCGGCCACCGGCCGTCAGTCGCTCGGTGGCCCGAGCGGTCCCTCGCACTCCCTGACGTTCTCGTCAGGGGCGATGGACTGCGTTGACTTACGCCACGGTGCCTTCGGACGTGGAGGCGTCGTCGGAGATCGCCCGGACCTCAGTCCTTCCGGGCGGCCCGCGGATCCGGGGGCAGTCGGACGAGCTGACCGACCGAGGTCACGAGGATGCCCGCGAGGACGGCGAGTGACGCCGGCGCCCAGAAGGCCTCCCGGTCGAGGACGAGGAAGAGCGCGTGGAGCGCGACGGTGAAGAGCCCGATGCCGGCGCAGAGGAGCGACCAGGCCCGCGATGAGCGCGCGCCCTCGGCGATCCGCGCAAGCCCGACGGCGAGGAGCGCCACGGCCCCGAGGTTGAAGACGAGGAAGACGGGCAGGCCGCCGGGGACGCCGAAGACGTCCCACTCGTGCCAGTACGCAGCATCAACCTGGTGCGTGGCGAGAAGCGCGAGGTTGGCGAGGTAGAGCCGCCGGGCGGACAGTGGCGCAACCGGTGCGGTCACCGCCGGTCCGTCGGTCACCCGCGGAGCCTCCCGAGCGCGTCGACAACGGCCTCCGGGGCCTCGATCGGCATCAGGTGTCCGCAACCGGGCACGACCCGGATCGACGCATCGGGGGCGAGCCGGGCGATGGGCTCCATCCGGTCGACGGTGTAGAGGCGGTCGTCCGCTCCGAGGAGGATCGTCGTCGGGACCCGGAGCCTCGGGAGCACGTCCGCGAGCCCGGGGAACCGCGTCGTGACGGAGCGGGTCGTCGTCGCGGCGGCCGCGGGATCGAACGACGCGAAGCGGTCGACGAACGCGCGGATGCGCTCCGGATGGCGGCGCTTCGTCTCGGGACCGAACATCGAGCGCGCCACGCCCGATCCCCAGAACCGGGTCGCGCCGAGCCAGCGCGTCCCGAGGACCTCGAACCGGTGGCCGCCGAGACTCGGGCCGAGCGGCGTGTTCGTCATCAGGACGCCGCGGACCCGCTCGGGTGACCGGACACCGGCGTGCGCCGCGACCTGGCCGCCCCACGAGCAGCCGGCGACGAGCGCGGTGTCGAGCCCGAGGGCGTCCAGCAGCTCGACGATCGCGTCCGCGTAGTCTTCGGGCCCCTCGTCGCCGTGCGGCGGGTCGCTCGCGCCGAAGCCGGGACCGTCGACGGCGATCGTCCGCCAGCCGGGCCCGAGGCGCTCCACGACGTGGTCCCAGAACCGATGGTCGCCGTAGAGCGAGGGCCAGAGCACGACCGGCGTCCCCTCGCCGCGGTCGGCGACGGCGATCGCACCGACGCGGGTGGGGATGCGACGCACGGTAGGGGTCGTCGTCACGAAGGGCCGCTCAGTTGCTGATGCTCGGCGTCGCGCGGACGTAGTCCGGGCCGCTCGCCCGCGCGAGGAGGAACCGCGCCGCCGAGGTCGCGGTGATCGACAGGCCGATCCCGCGGCCGTCGTCGCTCACGCGCAGCGGTCTCTCCGGGCCGTCGACGATGTTCGGCAGGCGGACCGCGACCCACTCGAGGTCGCTCTCGCGCAGCGCGGCCTCCATCCGATCCTTGTCCTCGAGGATCGGCCGGAGCCAGCGAACGAAGAGCGGGATGACGACCCGGTTGGCGACCCAGGTCCCGCTGCCGCCCGCGCCCACGTTCGACATGCACACGATGCGTGGGACGCCGTGCGACTTCATGGCTGCGAGCACTGCCTTCACCGAGTCCGAGACGAGCGTCGTGGGGGTCCCGTCACCCGTGCCGCCGACGCCGAGGCAGTGGATGACGGCGTCCGCGCCGCGCACGCATCGCTCGACGTCGCCGGCGGCGGTGGGGCTGCCGCCGAGCACGGTGAGGCACGGATGGTCGATCGAGACGCGGCGAGGCTCGCGGACCAGCGCCGTGACGTCGTCACCTCGCGCGAGCGCCTCCGACACGACGAGTCCGCCGGTGAGGCCCGTGGCGCCGAAGATCGCGAGCTTCACCTGCCGCACCTCATCGCCGGTAGTGAGCGACCACGCCGGCGAGCATGTCGCGCCACGGCGTCGGCTCGAGCCCGAAGGCCGCACGCGCCGCCGAGTCGTCGAGGACGTACGGTCGTTCGAACTGGTAGGCGGTCTCGCGGATCTCGCGGAGGACCGGGTTGACCAGCCCCATCGCCCGAAGGGCGAGGTCCGGGATCCGGGAGACCGCCACCCGCGGCACGCCGGCGGCGTCGGCGAGGTCGTCGACCGCCTCGCGCTGCGTCCGCGGCGGGTTGCTCGGGACGTGCCACGCCTTCCCCCAGGCCCGCTCGTCCGCGGCGACGACCGCGAGGAGCCGGGCGACGTCGGAGGGCGCGGTCCAACTGTGCGGCAGGTCGAGCCGGCCGATCAGGCTGACCCCCTTCCCTGCGAGGAGCGGCGGGACGACCCTCGCGGACCCGATCCGCGACCCGTCGGAGGCGACGACGTAGTCCGAGCCGCGGACCTCGGTCGCGCGGATCCGCCCGGCGTCGTGCGCCGCCTTCGCGTCGAGCCACATCCTTGCCCGGATCCGGCCCTTCACGCCCGGTGCCGCGAGCGGGAGGGATTCGGTCATCGGGCCGTCGACCGGGCCGTAGCCGTAGAGGTTGGAGGTCGTGGCGAGGACGGCGCCGGTCCGCTCGGCGTATGCGAGGAGCGCCGTGGCGATCGGCGGCCAGTCGCGCGCCCACTCGTGGTACCGCGGGTTCGCACAGTTGTAGACCGCGGCGGCCGTGGGCGCTGCCGCGAGGAGAGCGTCGACGGAGCCGGCGTCCGCCGCGACCCGGCGCACGCCGTCGATCGCCGGACCGCTCCCGGAACGGGTGACGACGACGACCTCCTCGCCCGAACGGGCGAGTTGCTCCGCGAGCGCGGTCCCGACGCTGCCTGCGCCGACGACGAGGTGGACGGCCATGTGGTTCTCCTGGAGTTCGTGCTGCCGAGTCCGTGCTACGCGGGGAGGTCGAGTGCCCGTGCCATCCCGGCGATCACCTCGGTCGTCGCCTCTTCGACGGTCGACCCGCGCGGGAGCGCGCCCTTGACGAGGAGGGCCGCGAGGCCGTGGATCGAGGTCCAGGCGATGAGCGGCGCAGCCTCGCGCCGAGCGGGCGTGAGGGCGCCGGCGACGACCAGCTCGTCGAGCGTCGCGCAGAGGACCGCCCACGCGTCCGGGTCGTCGGGACGAGCCGCGCCGACGGCGCAGTGTCCGAATGCGGCGTCGAAGCGCCCCGGGTCGTCCAGCGCGAACCCGAGGTAGGCCCGCCCGATCGCCTCGAGCCGGGCCCGTGCGGTGGCGACCGCATCCTGGTGGGGCGCGACCGCGTCTCGTGCGGCGATCATCCGGGCCGCGAGCGTCTCCCTGGCGCGCTGGCCGACAGCCGCGCGGAGATGGTCGATGTCCGGGAAGTGCCGGTAGACGGCGGCGGACGAGACGCCGGCCGTCCGGGCGAGCTCCCGGGCGACGAGCGCCCCGAGGCCTCCTGTCGCGACCTGTCGGTCCGCTGCGTCGAGGATCGTTGCCGCCAGGTTGCCGTGGTGGTAGGGCTGCCCGGAACGTCGAGATGTAATCATCGATTACATCGTAGCCGCCCCGTCAAGCCAGTGGGAGAGCATCCGAGTCTTCGACCCCTCCCCTACTCGCTGAATCCCTCGTCAGGACCAACGCAAGGGATAACGGGGCTGGCGCCGGCCGCGAGATGCGCAGCCCGGGGAAGGACGGGCGACGACTACGGGAACGACGTCACCGCGACAGGCGTCAGGGGCGAGTCCGCGGTCGTCCCGTTGCCGAGCTGACCGTAATCGTTCTTCCCCCAGCACCGGATCCCGCCGCCGGAGACGATCGCGCAGACGTGGGTGACGCCCATCCGGAGGCCGGACGGGCTCGTCAGACCCGTGTAGGTCGTGCTGTCGGTCGCGAGCGTCTGCGGCGTGGTGGTCGTCCCGTTGCCGGTCTGGTTGAAGTCGTTCGCTCCCCAGCACTTCACGGCGCCGCCGGTCACGGTCGCACAGCTCGCGGTGTACCCGACCGCGACGGCGGTGACGCCGCTCGAGAGGTCGACGACGCCGACGGGTGTGGGGTACTTGCTCGTGGAGGTCGATCCCTGGCCGATCTGGCCGGCGAGGTTGGCGCCCCAGCAGGTCACGGCACCGCCCACCACCGCGCACACGTGCCCGAACCCGACCCCGAAGGAGGTGACCGGGGAGCCGATGCGGGAGGTGAGGTTCGCCGGGACGGCCTGGTAGTTGTAGTAGACGCCGCCGATCCCGACCTGCCCGTTCGAGTTGTCTCCCCAGCACCAGAGTTCGCCGGATGCGAGGGCGCACGTCGTGTTATGCCAGGACTGGACCTCGGTCACGTTGCTCTCGAGGCCCACCGCCTGCGTCGGGATCGTGGCGGAGCCGGACGAGTTGTTGATCCCCAGGGACATGGCGTTCCCCCAGCAGATCGCCGCGCCGGAGGCGGCGGCGCACGTGTGGGAGTAGCCGAGCGCCAGGGCTGTCGCACCGCTGACCTCAGAGACCCGCACGGGACTCGAGCGGTTGGTCGTGGTCAAATCGCCGAGCTGCCCGTAATCGTTCGCGCCCCAGCACCATACGCCGCCCGTGGCGTCGATCGCGCAGGTGTGGCGCTGGCCGGCGACGACCTCGGTGAAGCCCGAGGTCATCCCCGGGACAGCAGTGGCCGTGGTCCGGTCCACGAGGTCGCCGAGGCCGAGCTGGCCGAGGTCGTTGCGGCCCCAGCACCAGACCCCGCCGCTCGCGTCGAGCGCGCAGGTGTGCGAGTAGCCGGGAGAGACGGCGACCGCCGTCGGGATGGTCGGCGTCCCACCGGTGAGGGTGCTCGGATAGCCGGTCCGGTTCGCCGTGACGGTCAGCGTCCCCGAGGCCGCCGCGGCGCCCGCCGTGTACCGGACGGTCACGGTGCAGGTGCCGTTCGGGCCGAGGACCGCCGTGGCGCACGGGTTGGCGAGGATCCGGAACCCGGTCCCGGTGACGGTCGCCGCCGGCTTTCGGACGGTCGTGGTGCCCGTGTTCGTGAAGGTGAAGACCTGGTCCTTGGTCTGGGTCGTCGCGAGGCTGCCGTAGTCGAAGGAGGCCGGGACCAGGGTCGCCGACTTCACTGGCTTCGCGACGACCGTCGCGGTCGCGATGACGTTCGCCAGGAGCGCGACGACGACCAGGGTGAGGCCGACACGGAGGATCCGTGGGGCAGGGAAGTGGAGCACGGCGCAAGACCTCGGGCTTCGTTCGAGATGGGCGTTGGGTCGAGCCGTCGCCCGCGGAGCAAGCGCCAGGGACCGACCGATCCGTTCGAATCGGATGGAGGTAATCATGCCGTTGGTGTGATGGTCAAGCAGACGCATCACGCCCTGATGTCGGCGGGCACCGACATCATTGACGCCATCCCATCGACGCTTCAGCCCATCGAGGCCGAGCTCAGGCACCCAGGCCGGGGCGCACCCACCGAGGACTCCCCCCACGTCACCCTCAGTCGATCGGGGCCAGGACCACCGGCCTGATCGGCCGCTCCGTCCGCCCCCGGTACTCCGTTGGGGCCGCAGATCCTTCACTTCGAGGATCGCTCGTCAGGACCAACGCAAGGGACAGCGGGGCAGGCTGGGAACGGCATACTGGCGAGCGTGACCGAACACGTCATCAGGTCCGCTCCCGACTCGCCGGGCCAGACCCGGCTCCCGGCGCTCCTCGCCGATCCCGCACCCGCCGTCGGGCGGCTCTGGCTCCGCGGCGCCCGGCTCTTCACGGGGGCCGACGACGAGGTGGACACGGGTTCGGCCGTGCTCGTGACCGACGGCCGGATCGCGCGGATCGGGCGGGCGAGCGAGGCACCCCCGGCCGACGCGACCGTCGTCGAGCTCGACGGCGCGACGCTGCTCCCGGGTCTGATCGACGCGCACGTCCACGCTTCCGAGCAGCTGGAGCCCGAGGTGCCCGAGGGCGGCGAACCCCTCCTCGCGGGGACCCACGGGCACCTCGTGGCGGCCGGCCTGCGCCGCACGCTCGCCGCGGGGATCACGACGATCCGCGACGTCGGGGCGCGGGGCGACACGATCCTGGAGGCCCGCCAGGCGATCCGGTTCGGTGCCTTCCGCGGCCCGCGGATCCTCGCCTGCGGCCGGATCATCTCGGCGACCTCTCCTGGTGGCCGCTTCTTCGAGGGGATGTACCGCGAGGCGGACGGCCCGGACGATATCCGTCGGGCGGTCCGCGAGCAGGTCCGGCGGGGGGCGGACTTCATCAAGGTGATGACGACCGGGGCCCGGAGCGTGGAGCTCGAGGATCCGTGGCCGGCGCAGCTGACCCTCCCCGAGTTGACCGCCCTCGTCGATGAGGCGCACCGGCTCGGCCGGCGCGTCGCGGCCCATTGCGAGGGGAACCCGGGGGTCGAGCTCGCGCTCGATGCCGGGGTGGACACGGTCGAACACGGGATGTATCTCCACGCCCGTCCCGACCTGCTGGACCGGATGGCGGCGACCGGGACCACGCTCGTCCCGACGCTCTCCTGCTACTACGGTGTCGGTCCCGAGGGACGCGAGAGCTGGGCGCCGCACCTCGTCGAGCTCGCGAACCGCAACCTCGAGGCCGCCGGCGCGACCCTCCGCGCGGCGGTCGCCGCCGGTGTCCCGATCGCCATGGGCTTCGACTGGGCACCCGCCCACCGCGCGGCGGTCGAGATCGTCCGGCTCGTCGAGCACGGGATGATGCCGCGCGCCGCTCTCACCGCCGCGACACGCGGGAGCGCCCGAGCCCTTGGCCTCGCCGACCTGATCGGGACGATCGAGGTGGGAAAGCTCGCGGACCTGCTCGCCGTCGACGGGAACCCGCTCGACCACCCGGACTACCTGACGGAGCCGGAGCGGATCCGCCTGGTCCTCCAGGC
>JBJOLT010000056.1:0-12891 GCA_046045415.1 Chloroflexota bacterium
CCTGGCCGCGGAGGCCCGCCTGGGCGTCCGCGATGAGCGCCGGGAGGGAGACACGTGCGACGACGATCCGCCGGTTCCCGGCATCGGCCGCGGACCCGTCCGCGCCGGAGGGAGCCGCGAAGTAGACGATCGTCCCGCTCGCGTCGCGCTCGACGACGATCGCGCTCTCGCCTGCGTCGAGCGGCCGGGTCGCGTCGGCGACGGCGACCGCGTCCGCGGCCGTGAGCTCCGCGGCGGCCTTGCCCGGGGCGACGAGGTCGCTCGTCGCGAGGGGTGCCCCGGCACCGTCGACGACCCACGCGCCCGTGACGATCCCCGGAGCGCTCGCGACGAGCAGGTCGGCGACCGTGTGGGTGGAGTCGGGCGTCGATGCCGCGGGGTCCGCGGCGTCGAGGTCGGCCGCGCCGTCGATGACGGAGAGGCTGATCGCCTCGAGGCGCGCGTCGAGCCGCTTCGCCGCCACCGCCGCCTCGCCGGGACCGCCCGCCGCCTGGAGCTGCTGGCCGAGCTGGAAGACGAACGGGGTCGAGAGGGTGAGCGGGATGACGGCGGCCGCGAGGAGCGCGAGGACGAGGCGGATCCGGACGAGCCGGAGGCTCGAGCGGATCGAGAAGACCTTCTCTGCCTCGGCGGGGACGGGCGCGGGCGGCCGCGCGGGCGGGGCGGGCCGCCGGGGGCGGGCGCCCTTCGCGTCGGAGGCGCGGCGCTTCTTGCTCGGGATCAGGCGCATCGGAACCTGGTCATCTCGCGGCAGGTATCGCACGGACGAGGGCGTCCGTGCCCCACCTGAACGTCATCTTCGTCCTAGTACGAGGTGGCCCGCCACCGGTGCGCGGGCGCACGCCTCCGGATGGTACCGCGTGCCGGACCGGCCGACGTTCGAGCCGGGAGGCACTGGCGCGACCGGCGGCGGTGCGGGAGGATCGGGTCGATGGACGGCATGCGATCCCGCCGGCGGCTCCTCGTCGCGGTCGAGGGGGCGGCGCTCGTCCTCGGCGTCCTCCTCGTCGGCGCGCAGCTCGCGGGCGAGGGGGGCGGACCGGACGGCGGTCCGGGCGGCCCGACGGCATCCGCGTCGCCCGCGGCGCCGACGTCGCCTGCGGCGACCGCGCCGGCCGGGCCCGTCGTCGTGGAGCTCTGGTTCGGCTCGATGGCGGACGACCCGTGTACCGCGCTCGCCCCCGTCGAGCGGACCGTCGGGTCGGCGGACGCGGAGGCGGTGCTCGGCGCGCTCCTCGCGGGTCCCACCGACGCGGAGCTCGCCGCCGGCGCCCACAGCTGGTTCTCGGCCGCCACCGCAGGGATGCTCGCGTCGGCGACGCTCGACGGCGGCGTGCTCGAGGTCTCGTTCCACGACCTCCGGTCGGTGATCCCGAACGCCTCGAGCTCGTGCGGGTCGGCCGCGCTCCTCGGCTCGCTCGACGCGACGCTCCTCGCGCTCCCGGGGGTCGGGTCGGTCAGGTACTCGATCGAGGGCGACGAGGCCGCCTTCTACGAGTGGCTCCAGCGGGGCGTCCCGCCCAGGTAGCCCCCGTCGGGCACGGCCGGGCCGGGCCCGCCGGCCGGGCCGGGTCCGCCGATCGGTGCCGCTACTGCGGCCAGGCGAGGACCATGATCCGGATCTCGGTCATGTCCTCGATCGCCCAGCGGAGCCCCTCGCGCCCGAGCCCCGAGTCCTTCACGCCACCGTACGGCATGTGGTCGACCCGGTACGTCGGGATGTCGTTGACGATGACGCCGCCGACCTCCAGCTCGTGGAACGCCCGCCACGCCCCCGCGAGGTCGTTCGTGAAGATCCCGGTCTGGAGCCCGAAGAACGAGTCGTTCACCCGGCGGATCGCCTCGTCGAGGTCGCGGTAGCGGAAGACGACGACGAGCGGGGCGAACGCCTCGTTCGAGCAGACCCGCGCGGTGACCGGCGTGTCGGTGAGGATCGTCGGCGGGAAGTAGGTCCCGTCCGCCCTGCCGCCGAGGAGGACGGTGCCGCCGAGCGCGACCGCCTCGTCGACCCACTGCTGGGTCCGGCTCGCGGCCGCCTCGTCGACCATCGGCCCGACGTCCGTCGTCGCGTCGAGGGGATCGCCGACCTTCAGCGCCCGCGCCCCGTCGACGAAGCGGCGCATGAACTCGTCGTGGACGTCGTCGTGGACGAAGATCCGCTGGACGCTGATGCAGACCTGACCCGAGTAGGCGAACGAGCCGACGAGGATCCGCTTCACCGCCCAGTCGAGGTCCGCCGACCGGTCGACGATGACGCCGGCGTTCCCGCCGAGCTCGAGGACGACCTTCTTCTTGCCGGCGCGCTCCTTCATCCGCCAGCCGACCGACGGGCTCCCCGTGAAGCTGAGGAGCTTGAAGCGCTCGTCCGCCACCATCCGGTCGCCGAGCTCGCGGCTCATCGGGAGCACCGAGACGGACCCCTTCGGCGCACCGGCCTCCTCGATGATCTCCGCGACCGTCAGCATGACGAGCGGGTCCTTCGACGGCGGCTTCAGGACGATCGGGTTCCCGGCGGCGATCGCCGGCGCGACCTTGTGGGCCGCGAGGTTGAGCGGGAAGTTGAACGGGCTGATCCCCGCGATCGGGCCGATCGGGAAGCGGCGGGTGATCCCCACCCGGTCCTTCGAGGCGGCCGCGATGTCGAGCGGGATCACCTCCCCGTACATCCGCTCCGCCTCCTCGGCGCCGAGGCGGAACGTCAGGACGGCCCGGTCGACCTCGCCGTACGCGTCGCGGATCGGCTTGCCGGCCTCGCGGGCGAGGAGGGTCGCGAGCTCCTCGCGTCGTGCCCTGATCCCGGCCGAGACGTTCCGGAGGATCGCGCCGCGCTCGTAGGCGGGGAGCTTCCGGGTCGTCTCGAAGGCGGCGACGGCCGCCTCCACCGCCCGCTCGTACTGCTCCGGGGTGGCGAGATACGTCGCGCCGGCCGGGTTCGCGGGGTCGGCGGGGTTCGTGACGACGAGCCGCTCGGGCGAATCGACCCACTCGCCGGCGAGGAAGATCGGGTGCGGGGCCGGGCCGGGGGCGCTGCTCATCGTGGCTGCTCCTGCTCGTCGCCCCGCGCGGCGGTCGTGCCCCGGGTCGAAGGGGGATTCTACGCGGCCGGCCCCCGCCGGGGCTCGCGTTCCCGCCCCGCTAGGGCTCCGCGCGGCGGTACGTCCCGAGGACGCGGAGCATCGGGACGAAGGCGCGGAGCTCGGCGATCGCCGCGGCCGGACCCGGCTCGCCGGTCCCGGCGTCGAGGTCGATCCAGAAGACGTACTCCCACGCCCGGCCCTTCAGCGGTCGCGACTCGATCATCGACATGTTCACGCCGTGGTGGGCGAGGACGCCGAGGACGCGGTGGAGCGAGCCCGGCTCGTCCGCGACCGCGGCGATCAGCGTGGTCCGGACGCCATGGTCCGCGACGGGCGCGCGGAGCCAGCCGGGCGCGAGGGAGCCGCCCGGGGGGACGACGACGACGAACCGGGTCCGGTTCTCCGCGACGTTCTGGATCCCCGAGGCGAGGACCTCCAGCCCGAGGAGCTCGGCGGCGCGCGGCGAGAGGACGGCCGCGGCACCCCGCTCCCCGCGCTCCACGATCATCTTCCCGGCACCGGCGGTGTTGTACGTCGTCAGGAGGCTCCACGGCCGGGTCCGGAGGAAGCGGTCCGCCTGGCCGAGTGCCTGGATGTGCGAGTAGACCCGCTCGATCCCCTCGAGCCGCTCGCCGGGGAGCGCGGCGAGGCAGAGCCGGACCGGGACGACGACCTCGGCGACGATCTCCACCTCGTGCTCGAGGAGCAGGTCCTCGTTCTCGCGGACCGTCCCGTTCACGAGGTTCTCGATCGGGAGGACCCCCGCGTCGACCCGCCGCTCGAGGACCGCCTCGACGACCTCGCGGAAGCCGCCGACCGCGGTGACGTCCGGGTCGACGAACGCGGCGCGGAGCGCGTCCTCGGCGAAGGCCCCCGGCTCGCCGGAGAAGGCGACCCGCGGCCGGGGCGCGCCCGCCATCAGCCCGGCCCGGACTTGCTCGCGGTCGTGAAGTGGCGCTCGCCCCGACGCTCCCCGCGGCGGCCGTCCGGTCGCGCCGACGGCTCGGCGCCGCCCTTCCAGATCGCGTACTCGAACGAATCGACGAGGGCGAGGGCCGACGCCGAGATGATGTTCGCGTCGCTCCCGACGGTCGACCAGCGCGCGGCCCCGTCCGACGAGTCGATGACGACCCGCGTCCGCGCGGCCGTCGCGGCCGTCCCGTCGAGGATCCGGACCTTGTAGTCGACGAGGTGGACGGGGTCGAGCTGCGGGAAGAAGGCGCCGAGCGCCTTGCGGAGCGCCGCGTCGAGTGCGTTCACGGGCCCGTTCCCGTCCGCGGCCGTGTGGAGCACCTCCCCGTCGACCTCCACCTTCACCGTCGCCTCGGCGAGGAGCTCGCGCCCCTCCCGCTGCTCCGTGAGGACGGTGAAGTCGACGATCCGGAACGGCGCCCGGTAGTCGCGCTGGTGGCGCCGGATGAGGAGCTCGAACGAGGCCTCGGCCCCCTCGAACGCCATCCCGTCGGCCTCGAGCTGCTTGATGAGCCGTGAGAGCTCCTTCGGGTCGACGACGCCCTCGAGCCGGTGGCCGAGCTGCTCGGCGCGGATCGAGGTGTTCGCCTTCCCGCCGAGCTCGGAGACGACGAGGCGTCCCTCGTTCCCGACGCTCGACGGGTCGACGTGCTGGTAGCTCCGCTCGACCTTCGCGACCGCGGCCCCGTGGACGCCCCCCTTGTGCGCGAAGGCGGAGCGCCCGACGTACGGCTGGTAGTCGTTCGGGTTGACGTTGGCGATCTCGGCGACCGAGCGCGAGAGGTCGGTCAGGTCGGAGAGGTCGCCGCCGCCGAGCGGGTCGAGCGTGAACCCGGTCTTGAGCGCGAGGTTCGCGAGGATGCTCACCATGTTCGCGTTCCCGCACCGCTCGCCGTACCCGTTGATCGTCGCCTGGACGTGGCGGACGCCCGCCTGGACGGCGGCGATCGCGTTCGCGACCGCGAGCTCGGCGTCGTTGTGCGTGTGGATCCCCCAGACGACCTCCGGGGCGGCTGGATCGGCCTCGAGGGAGCCGCGGACGTCGCCGAGGATCCGGACGAGCTCGTCGGTCAGCGTCCCCCCGTTCGTGTCGCAGAGGACGAGCGAGCGCGCGCCGGCGTCGCGGGCGGCGCGGAGCGTCGCGAGCGCGTAGTCCCGGTCCGCCTTGTAGCCGTCGAAGAAGTGCTCGGCGTCGTAGACCGCCTCGCGGCCGCGGTCGACGATGAAGCCGATGGAGTCGGCGATCATCGCGAGGTTCTCCGCCGGGGTCGCGCCGAGGACCTCCGTGACGTGGAGGAGCCAGCTCTTCCCGAAGATCGTGACGACCGGCGTCTCCGCCGCGACGAGCTCCTGGAGGTTCGGGTCCTTCTCGGGGCGGTTCGCGCGGTGGCGGGTCGAGCCGAAGGCGGCGAGCTTCGCCCGCTCCCAGCGGATCGACTTCGCCATCCGGAAGAACTCGACGTCCTTCGGGTTCGAGCCGGGCCAGCCCCCCTCGATGAACGGGATCCCGTATTCGTCGAGCATCCGGGCGACGCGGATCTTGTCGGCGAGGGAGAGGACGATGTTCTCGCCCTGCGTCCCGTCGCGGAGCGTCGTGTCGTAGCAGACGACCGGGCGGTCCGCGCCGCCGGGGCTCGTCATCGCGCCGCACCGGCCGCGGCCGCGACCCGCTCGGCGATCGCCGTCGTCATCCCGACGGTCCCGACCTCGCGGAGCCCGGTCCGTGCCGCGCCCGCGCCGCCCGCCGCACCGGTGCCGCCCGTCGCGGCCGGGAGGAGGTCGGGCGTCCGGTACCCGTCGGAGAGCGCCGCCGCGACCGCCCCCTCGATCGCCGCCGCGGCGTCCTCGCGCCCGAGCGACCACCGGCAGAGCATCGCGGCGGACAGGACCGTCCCGATCGGGTTCGCGATGTCCTTCCCGGCGATGTCCGGCGCCGAGCCGTGGATCGGCTCGTAGAGGCCGTGGAGGCCGTGCGCGGTCCGCCGCTCCCCCACCGAGGCCGACTGGAGCATCCCGAGCGAGCCCGCGAGGACGCTCGCCTCGTCGGAGAGGATGTCGCCGAAGAGGTTCTCCATGACGAGGACGTCGAACCCGGCGGGCCACTTCACGAGCTGCATCGCGCACGCGTCGACGAGCCGGTGCTCCACCGTCACGTCCGGATACGACGGGGCGAGCTCGTCGACGACCTTCCGCCAGAGCCGGCTCGTCGCGAGGACGTTCGCCTTGTCGACGCTCGTCAGCCGCCGCCGGCGCCCCCGGGCGAGCTCGAACGAGAGGCGGACGACCCGGCGGATCTCCTCCTCCGTGTAGACCATCGTGTCGACGGCGCGACGCCCCTCGGGCCCGCGCGTCTCCTCGGACGGCCGGCCGAAGTAGATGCCGCCGGTCAGCTCGCGGACGATGAGGAGGTCCACCCCGTCGAGGAGCTCCTCCTTGAGCGGCGAGGCGGCGACGAGCGCCGGGTGGACCGTCACCGGCCGGAGGTTCGCGAAGAGCCCCAGCCCGCCGCGGAGCGCGAAGAGCGCCTGCTCGGGGCGGACGGGGGCGTTCGGGTCGGACCACTTCGGGCCGCCGACCGCGCCGAGGAGGACCGCGTCCGACGCCCGGGCGACCTCGAGGTCCTCGTCCCGGATCGGGACCCCGTACGTGTCGATCGCGATCCCGCCGACGATGAGCTCGTCGCGCTCGACCCGGAAGCCGAGCACGGCGCCCGCCGCGTCGAGGACGCGGAGCGCGGCCGCGACGACGTCCGGGCCGACGCCGTCGCCCGGGATCGTCGCGAGCCGGTAGGTCGTCGTCACGAGAGCCGGTGCATCGCCGTCCGGCGGACCGACGCGGCGCCGACGTCGGACGCGATCGGACCGTCGAGCTTGTTCAGCGCGATGAGGTACGCCTCGATCGAGGCGGCGATGATGTCCGTCGAGAGGCCGCGGCCGGTGACGACGAGCGGCTCCTCGCCGCCGTCCGTGGAGCGGCGGGCCCGGACGAGGACCTGCCCCTGCGCGTCCTCGCCGCCGGAGACCGCCTTGATCTCGTAGTCGACGAGGACGGGATACCAGCCGAGGACCGGCTCCACCGTCCGGTCGATCGCCCCGTAGAGCGCGTCGACCGGGCCGTTCCCGGACGCCTCCGCGGTCCGGGCCCCGCCCTTCACGACGAGGGAGATCGTCCCGGTGGCGTGGCCGCCGTTCGAGCTCGAGACGTTCCAGCCGTCGAGGACGACCGACTCCGGGATCTCGGCGGCCGCCTGCTCGACGAGCGCGAGGAGGTCCGCGTCCGAGACCTCCTTCTTCACGTCGGCGAGGGCGATCGCCGCGCGGTAGACCTCGTCGAGGCGGTCCCCCTCGATCTCGTGGCCGAGCTTGCGGAGCTTCGCCTGGAGGCCGCGCCGCCCGGAGAGCTTCCCGATCGTCAGCTGGCTCCCGGAGAGCCCCACCGACTGCGGGGTCATGATCTCGTAGGTGAGCGGGTTCTTGATGACCCCGTCCTGGTGGATCCCGGACTCGTGGGCGAAGGCGTTCCCGCCGACGATCGCCTTGTTCGGCTGGATCGCGAACCCGGTCAGGTAGCTGACGAGCCGGCTCGCCGGCGTGATCTGCTCCGTCTGGACCCGGCTCGTGAGCGCCGGGAACTGCGTCGGGCGGGTCCGGAGCGCCATGACGACCTCCTCGAGCGAGGCGTTCCCCGCCCGCTCGCCGAGGCCGTTGATCGTCACCTCCACCTGGCGCGCCCCAGCCTGGACGGCGGCGAGCGTGTTCGCGGTCGCGAGCCCGAGGTCGTTGTGGCAGTGGACGCTGACGACCGCGTCGCGCCCGACGAGCGCCACCGCCCGGGCGACGAGCGCCCCGAACTCGGACGGGATCGCGTAGCCGACCGTGTCGGGGATGTTGATCGTGGAGGCGCCCGCGTCGACGACCGCCTCGTAGACCTTCATCAGGTAGTCGACGTCCGTCCGGGACGCGTCCTCGGCGCTGAACTCGATCTCGGCGTCGCGGCCGAGCGTCTCGCGGCCGTGGCGGACCCAGCGGACGGCCTCGCGGAGCGCCTCGTCGCGGTCGATCCGGAGCTTGTGCTTGAGGTGGATGTCGCTCGTCGCGATGAAGACGTGGAGGTGCGGCCGCTCCGCGACCCCGATCGCCTCGATCGCGCGCTGCGGATCGCCGTCGCGGCAGCGGGCGAGCGCGGCGACCGCGATCCCGCCCTTCGTCTCCTCGGCGATCCGCCGGACCGCCTCGAAGTCCCCCTGCGACGCGGCCGGGAAGCCGGCCTCGATGACGTCGACCTTGAGGCGGGCGAGCTGCCGCGCGACCTCGAGCTTCTCGGCGGCGGTCATCCCCGCCCCGGGGGCCTGCTCGCCGTCGCGGAGCGTCGTGTCGAAGATCCGGACCGTCCCCTCCGGGACGCCCGGACCGGCGTGGCGCGGGAGTCGGCTCATCGCTTCTTCGCTGCGGCGGCGGTCCCGCTCGACGCGGCCGCCTGCGCCTGGCCCGCGCGGACGACGACCGGGTCGAGGAAGGCCATCTGCGAGCGGAGTGCGGCGCCGACCTGCTCGATCCGGTGGTTCTCGTCGGCGCGGCGGAGCTTGTCGAACTCGACCCGCCCGGTCTCGTTCTCGGCGATCCAGCGCGCGGCGAACGAGCCGTCCTGGATCTCCTTCAGGACCTGGCGCATCGTCGTCCTGACGTGCTCGTCGATGATCCGCGGCCCGGAGACGTAGTCGCCGTACTCGGCCGTGTCGCTCACGCTGAAGCGCATGAAGTTGAGGCCGCCCCGGTACATCAGGTCGACGATCAGCTTCAGCTCGTGCATCGTCTCGAAGTAGGCGAGCTCCGGCTGGTAGCCGGCCTCGACGAGCGTCTCGAACGCCATCTTCACGAGGGCGGCGGTGCCGCCGCAGAGGACCGACTGCTCCCCGAAGAGGTCGGTCTCGGTCTCCTCCTTGAACGTCGTCTCGAGCGCCCCGGCCCTCGTGCAGCCGAGCCCGCGGGCGTACGCGAGGACGCGGGCCCGCGCCGTCCCGGTCGCGTCCTGCTCGACGGCGAAGAGCGCGGGGACGCCGCCGCCCGCCTGATAGACGCTCCGGACGAGGTGGCCCGGGCCCTTCGGCGCGACCATCCCGAGGTCGACGTCCTTCGGGGGCGAGATCCGGCCGAACCGGATGTTGAAGCCGTGGGCGAACATGAGGAGCGTCCCCGGCTGGAGGTTCGGCGCGATCTCCGCGTCGTAGACCGCCTTCTGCGCGGTGTCCGGGACGAGGATCATCACGACCTTCGCGCGGCGGACCGCGTCGGCGACGTCGGCCACCTCGAGCCCAGCCTCGGCGGCGTGCGCCCGGCTCTTCGAGCCCGGGGCGAGCCCGACGACGACGTCGACCCCCGACTCGTGGAGGTTGAGCGCGTGGGCGTGGCCCTGGCTCCCGTAGCCGACGATCGCGACCGTCTGGCCGGCGAGCGCGGCCGGGTTCGCGTCGTTGTCGTAGTACATCTTCGCGGTCACTTGCGTGCGGCCTCCTGGATGCTGCCGGAGCCGCGCGACATGACGACGGACCCGGTACGGACGAGTTCCTTGATCCCGAACCCGCGGAGGAGCGCGATGAGCGCGTCCACCTCGGCCTCGGTGCCGGTCGTCTCGACGATGACGGAGCTCTCCGCCACGTCGACGATCCGTGCCTTGTACATCTCGGCGATCGAGATCACCTCGGCCCGCTTCCGGTCGTTCGCCCGGACCTTGATGAGCGCGAGCTCGTGCTCGACCGTCGGATCGTGGGTGACGTCCTGGACCTTCAGGACGTCGATGAGCCGGTACAGCTGCTTCGTCGCCTGCTCCACCGCGACGTCGTCGCCGTAGAGCGTGATCGTCATCCGGCTGACGTCGGGCTCGTCGGTGTGGCTCACCGCGAGCGACTCGATGTTGAAGTTCCGCGCCCGCATGAGGCTCGCGACCCGGTTGAGCACGCCCGGCTTGTTCAGGACGACGGCGACGACGACGTGCCGCTTCGCCGTCCCGCTCCCGGGGATCGAGCGGGCGGGCGGGACCCCGACGCCGCTCACGCGACACCGTCCATCGCGTCGCCCTTCTCCTCCTCGAGGAGATCGGAGAGTCCCTTCCCGGCCGGCATCATCGGGTAGACGTTCTGCTCCTCGGCGATCTCGAACCAGATGAGCGCCGGACCGTCGTGCGCCTGCGCGGCGCGGATCGCCGGGTCGACCTCGTCGGGCGTCGAGGCGCGGAAGGCGGCGACGCCGAACGCCTCGCAGAGCTTCACGTAGTCGGGCCCGAGGAGGTGCGCCGAGTGGTAGTTGCCCGCGTAGACGAGCTCCTGCCACTGGCGGATCATCCCGAGCTTCTTGTTGTCGAGGAGCGCGATCTTCACCGGGATCCGGTCCTGGACGAGCGTCATCAGCTCCTGGAAGGTCATCTGGAAGCCGCCGTCGCCGGTGATCGCCCACGTCTCGCGGTCGGGCCGGCCGAGGGCTGCGCCCATCGCGGCGGGGACGCTGAACCCCATCGTCCCGAGGCCGCCGGAGCTGACGTGGGTGTTCGGCGCCCGGAAGCCCGCGTAGCGCGCGAGCCACATCTGGTTCTGGCCGACGTCGGCGACGTAGGTCGCGGCGTGGCCCGAGAGCTCGCCGATCCGGGCGATGACGTAGTCGGCGGAGAGGAGCCCGTCGCGCCACGCGCCGGACCCGTGCCAGCTGGAGCCCTCCGAGTCGCGCCGCCACTCGGCGAGCTCGGCGAGGTACGCCTCGCGGGCCGCCGGCTCGACCGCGTCGACGAGCTCCCCGAGGCCCTCGAGGACCCGCTTCGCGTCGCCGACGATCGGGACCTCCACCGCGACGTTCTTCCCGATCTCGGCGGGGTCGATGTCGACGTGGACGATCCGCGCGTACGGGGCGTAGGTCCGGACGTTGCCGGTCACCCGGTCGTCGAAGCGCATCCCGATCGCGATGAGGAGGTCGGCCGACTGGATCGCCCGGTTGACGTGCTTCCAGCCGTGCATCCCCATGTAGCCGTACGCGAGCGGGTGGGTCTCGTCGATCGCGCCGATCCCGAGGAGGGTCCACGCGACGGGGATCCGGGTCCGCTCGGCGAAGCTGCGGAGCTCGTCCCACGCCTCGGCCTGGAGGACGCCGTGGCCGGCGAGGATCATCGGCCGCTTCGCGTTCGCGATCTCCGTCGCGGCGATCCGGAGCTGGCGCGGATGGCCGTCGAGCGTCGGCTTGAAGCCCGGGAGCCCCGCCTCGACGTCGGCGGCGGACGGGTGGATCGCCGTCGTCTCGGCCTGGAGCGCGTCCTTCGTGATGTCGACGTGGACGGGTCCCGGCCGGCCGGTCCGCGCGATGTGGAACGCCTCGGCGATCACCCGCGGGATGTCGTCCGCGTTCCGGACGAGGTAGTTGTGCTTCGTCATCGGGAGCGTGATCCCGGTGATGTCGATCTCCTGGAAGGCGTCCTTCCCGATGAGGGCGCCCGGGACGTTCCCGGTGATCGCGACCATCGGGATCGAGTCGAGCTGGGCCGTCGCGATCCCGGTGACGAGGTTCGTCGCGCCCGGCCCGGAGGTCCCCATGCAGACGCCGACCCGCCCGGTGACGCGGGCGTAGCCGTCGGCGGCGTGGGCGCCGCCCTGCTCGTGGCGGACGAGGACGTGGCGGAGCTCCGGGTAGTCGCCGAGGACGTCGTAGAGCGGGAGGATGACGCCGCCCGGGTAGCTGAAGAAGACGTCCGCTCCCTGGAGGAGGAGCGCCTCGCAGAGCGCGTCGGCGCCGATCCGGTTCCGGTGGGTGACGCGCCGGTCGTCGAGCATCGCGCGGCGCGCGGCCTCGACCGCGGCCGCCTCGGGGGTCCCGTCGTTCGGGACGTGGGAGTGGCGCTTCGGCGGCGCCCCGGCGCCCGCCTTCCCTTCGGTCATCGTCATCGAGCTGCCCTCACCTTCCCGGGCCCGGATGTTCGCCGGACCACTCCCGGTCGCGGATGTTCGCCGCTCCCGGATCCATGCCGGTCCCGGATGTTCGCCGGTCCCGACCCATCGTGCCCGCCGGTCCCTCGTCCGCGACGACGGCCCGACATCAAAAGACCCCCGCCGTTCCCGGCGAGGGTCCCTCGGTCCTTGGGGGCTTCGGCTCCCTAGCCGTTCCCCTTCGTCCCTCGGTCCTCCCGCCGGGAGCGCCCGATGAGCCGGATGAGGCTCTCGAGACCGAGCCCGAGCGAACGGAGGAGTACGAGGAGCGACAGGCCGCCGCGCGGCTCGACCGGCAGGTGGACGCGACGGCCGTCGGTCGTGATCACGACCGCGACCTGGCGCCGATCCTGTCCGCCGAAGAGTCCCACGGGTACCTCCGCCAGCAGCCCCGCCGTTCGGCGGCTGCGTGCGCGCAGTCTAGCAGCGAGCGTCAACGGGGGCGGGCGGCCGGTGGCGCGGACGCGCGACCCGGCGGCGCGGTCGCGGCCCGCGGGGCCATCAAACGATCCGACCGTCGCCCAGAGCGAATGATCCGTGCCTCGCGCATCCCCGGCCGCGGGCTCAGCCCAGGAGCGTTCGCCCAGAGCGGATGATCCGTGCCGCGAGGCGGTATCCCGCCAGATCATCGGCCGGGAAGCGGCCGATGAGACACGGATCGTTCAATGGGGGCGATGGGCGACACACGGCTGATCCAGGCGGCTCGGCGACGCCATCGTGGCACGCTCCGTGTGCTCGTCGATGAGCTGCGCGGCCTGCGGGAGGACGCCGGTCTCTCGCAGGCCGCGGTGGCACGAGCTGCCACGATCAGCCCGTCCTACCTGAGCGAGATCGAGGCCGGGCGGACCTCCCCGACCCTCGAGACGCTCCACGCGCTCGCGG
>JBJOLT010000069.1:0-31894 GCA_046045415.1 Chloroflexota bacterium
GATGCGAGAGCTCACTCAGAAGGCCCGCCGCCTCTTCTACGTGGCGGCCCCGCTCGTGGCGTTCGTGCTCACGCTGAGCGCGACGAAGCGGTGGCATTGACCGATCGGATCACCCGCCGCCCCTCCCCGGGGCGGCACGACCTCGAGGGACGGCGCCTCCGGGTGACGTTCCTCGACGGCTGTCTCCGCACCACGCTCGAGGCCCGGACCTCCTCCCGGGCCTCGCGTGGTTTCTCCGGCATCCGCGGGATCCCGCTCGACGAGTCGACGGCGCTCGTCCTCCTCGCCGCCCGAACCTGAGCGGGAGCGGCCGGCCGGCACGGCACGGCCGGCGCCCGGCGGCGGTCAGTCCCCGACGATCCCGAGCCTGAGCGCGACCGTCGCCGCCTCGACCCGGCCGGAGACCCGCATCTTCGCGAGCACGTTCCCGACGTGGACGCCCACGGTCTTCTGGCTGATGAAGAGCCGCTCGCCGATCTCCCGGTTCGTCAGGCCGCGGACGATGAGCCCGAGGACCTCCCGCTCGCGCCCCGACAGCTCGAACACGTCGCCGCGCGGCCGATCCGGCGACGCCGCGAAGGCGGCCCGGACCGCGCCGGCCTCACGTGAGCCGTCCCCATCCCCGCCTCCGACGAGGGCGGCCGACGGGACGGCGGTCTCCACCTCGGCCGTCACCTCGATCGGGACGGCGACCGGGGACGCCGTCACCGGATAGGCGAGCGGGATGAGCGCCCGGTCGGCGAGGGCCGCGAGCGCGCGGAGGAGCGGCCGTGCCCCGAGCTCGCGGGCGATCCGCTCCGCCTCGAGGAGCGGCCCCTTGGCGAGCGGACGTCCCGTCCGGGCATCGTTCGCCGCGAGGGCCGCCTCCGCCTCGCGACGTCGCGCCCGCGCGAGCCCGTACGGGTCGCCGGCGCGCTCCCAGCCCGCCGCGACCTCCGACCACGTCGAGGGGTCGTCGCGACCCTCGAGCCGGCGGAGGAAGGCGCGCGCCGTCGCGACGCTCGCCTCCGCACGTCGGCGCATCCCGGCCGCGACCGCGTCGCCGGAGCCGGCAGAGCCGGCCGAGCCGCCGCCCGCGAGGAGCCGCTCGGCGGTCGCCACCGCCGCCGCGCCCGCCGTGCGGGATCGCGCGACCGTCCCGAGGTCGCGCCGCTCGCGCGCCTCGTCCGCCGCCCCGGCGAGCGCCTCCAGGAGCGTCTCCGCCATCTCCGCGACGAGCGACCAGTCCTCCATCTCCCGGACGAGCGACCAGCCCCGCTCCGCGGTCCGGACCGCGTCGGCGGCGTCGCCGCGCCAGAGCGCGAACGAGACGGCCGCCCGCGTGACCGGGCCGACGTCCTGGGTGTCCGGGCGCGTCTCGAGCGCGAGGAGAAGCGGTCCGAGGAGGGCGCCGGCCGACTCGCCCGCGCTCATCTCGACCTCGACCCGTGCGAGGCTCGCGGCGGCATCGAGCGCGGCGGGCCCGCTCCGGCGCCACTGGAGCGCCGTCCCGCACATCTCGCGTGCCTCGTCCCAGCGCCCGGCCCCGAAGAGGATGAGCGCGACGTTCCCGCGGAGGACGTTCCCGTGGACCGTCTCGAGCCCGGCGTCCCGGGCGAGCTCGATCCCCTCGCCGGCGATCAGGATCGACTCGTCGGTCCGCCCGAGGAGCGACAGCGTCGTCGTCAGGTTCGCGATCGCGCGGAACCGGTCGTCGTGGTCCCGGACCTCCTCGGCGATCCTGCGCGCCTCGACGAGCCGGGGGAGCGCCTCGGCCGGGCGGGAGCCCCACGCGAGGCAGACGCCGAGGGTGCAGAGCGCGTGCCCCTCCTCGCGACGCGCCGCCGGCCCGGCCCCGCGGGAGGCCGCGAGCGCCTCCTCGACCCGACGCTCCGCCTCGGCGAACCTGCCGTTCAGCATGAGCGCCCGGGCGAGGTCCGCGAGGACGCGAGCCCGCTCGACCGACGGCCGGGACGGGACGAGCTCGACCGCGCGCCGGTGCGCGGCGAGCGAGCCGGCCTCGTCGCCCGCGACGTGACGGAGCGTCCCGAGCCGGCCGTGGAGCGGCCCCGACTCCGGCACGGGCCGGTCGAACGTCGCGAGCGCGGCCTCCTGGTATGCGACGGCCCGGCCGGTCAGCTCCGCGGCGAACGCGGCCTCCGCCGCGCGCGAGAGGAGCGTCCGCCGCTCCTCCGGGGCGTCGAGCTCGAGCGCGAGTTCGAGCGCCGCGAGCTCGTCGGCCGGCGCCGCCCGCCGCTCCGCGAGTGCGGCGGTCGCGAGCGCCGCCTCGGCCGCTCCGGGAAGGTCCCGCCCGGCGAGGCGGCGGGAGAGCGCCGCGGCCGGACGGTCGGCGTCGAACGCGTCCGCGAGCGCGAGGTCGATCCGCCGGCGCTCGATCGGCAGGAGGTCCGCGCCGATCCCCGCGGCGATCGTCGCGTGCCGGATCGCGATCCGGCCCCGCGGGAGCCGGGTGACGAACCCCGCCTCGAGCGCCTCCGCGAGGACGGTCGCCGGGTCCGCCGCCGGGGCGACGCTCGGCCGGGAGCGACGTGCGGCGGCGATCGGGGTCGGGGCGCTCGCCGCCGTCGTCGTCCGGAGGAGCGCGAGCGAGCTCGGCTCGTCGAGCGGCGCGCCGGCGCGGGCGAGGAGGTGGAGGAGCCGCCGGCACGCAGGCGTCCGGACGGCGAGCCGGGCGGCGAGGAGCGCCTCGAGGCTCCCGGTCACCGCGCTCGCGGAGACCTCGCGCCTCACCGCGAGCACCTCCTCGACGAGGAGCGGATTGCCGCCCGAACGCTCCGCCACGAGGAGGAGGAGGGCGCCGCCTGGTCGCTCGCCCTCGATCCCGGCGATGAGGTCGACGAGGGCGCCGCGATCGAGCGGCGGGACCTCGAGGATCCGGGCGGCCCGCTGCCCCTCCGACGCGGTCGCGAGGTCACGGCGGAGCGGGTGGTCGGCCCCGACCGCGTCGGGCCGGAACGTCCCGATGACCGCGAAGCGCGCGGGCCGGTCGACCCGCGTGAGGAAGCTCACGAGCGCGCGCGTCCCCGCGTCCGCCACGTCGAGGTCGTCGAGCGCGAGAAGGACCGGGCTCCGCTCCCCGAGCCGTTCGAGGATGCCGATCAGCGCCTCGAGGAGCCGCTCCGCCCGGTGCTCAGGCGCGCTCCGCCAGGCGGGCCCGCCGCCGCGGCCGCCCGGTGCGAGCCGGCCCGCGACGCCGGTGAGGAGCGCGGCGAGCGGCTCGGGCGCCGGCCCGACGACCCGTGCGAGCGTCGCGTCGTCGAGTGCGGCGAGGACGGGCTCGAGCGCGTCGATCACCGGCCCGAACGGCGCCGGGTCGCCGGACCACGCGGTCCCCCGGGCGACGACGAACGGCGGGTCGATCGAGGCGAGCCGCCGCGTCGTCTCGTCGATGAGGGCACTCGTCCCGATCCCGCCCGGACCCGCGAGGAGGAGCGTCCCCGTCCGTCCCTCCGCGGCGTCGGCGAGGAGGGACGCGATCGCCGCGAGCTCCCGCTCGCGGCCGACGGTGCGCGGTCCGGTCGGTCCCTCCGCCATGAGCGCATCGTATAGGCTCACCTCGATGGGCGAGGACGCGCTCCCGACATCCGCCGAACGGACGCCTCACCCCCGGAACGAGCTGAACGAGCTGACCGGCGAGGAGTGGCTCTACTTCACGAAGTCCGTCTGGACGACCGCCTACCCGTCCGAGCTGGGGCACGCGGCCCGGAAGGCGCATGGCGCGAACAAGCCGCCGCGCCTCATGGCCCGGCTCATCGAGTTCTTCACGAAGAGCGGCGAGCTCGTCCTCGACCCGTTCGCGGGCGTCGGCGGGACGCTCCTCGGCGCGGCGATCGCCCGCGGCCCGCGCCGCGCGCTGGGGATCGAGCTCGACCCGCGGTGGGCGGCGGTCTACGCATCGGTCGTCGAGGCGCTCGGCGCCGAGCGCGACGGCCGCGGCCCGCTCCTCGCCGACCTCGGGACCGCGGACCCCGGCGGCGTCCGCGGGTTCGACCCGTCGGGCACGGAGCTCCGGATCGGTGACGCGCTCGCGATCCTCCCGACGCTCCCGGATGCGTCGGTCGACTTCGTCGCGACCGACCCGCCGTACAACGTCCAGCTCCCGCTCACCATGTCCGGCGGCCGCCTCGCCGAGTCGTTCGCGAACCGCCGGACCGACTACGCGATGGTGAGCGCCGACCCCGCGGATCTCGCGAACGCGCCGGACTACCCCGCGTACCTCGACGGGATGGAGCGGGTCTTCGGGGAGATCGTCCGCCTCCTCCGTCCCGGCCGGTACGCGACGGTGATCGTCCGGGACGCGTACCAGGACGGGCGCTACCTGTTCACCGGCGCCGATCTCGCCGCCCGGGCGACCGCCGCCGGGCTCGTCGTCAAGGGCGACCTCGTCTGGTACCAGGCGGGGACCCGGCTCCGGCCCTACGGGTATCCGCGGACCTTCGTGCCGAACATCGCCCACCAGCACATCCTCGTCCTCCGCCGGGAGGACCGACCCGCACCGCGCGGGTAGGCCGCCCCGGGCGAGGCCGGCACCGCGCGGGTAGGCCGCCCCGGGCGAGTCCGGCACCGCGCGGGTAGGCCGCACCGGGCGAGGCCGGCACCGGCGGCAGGGGCGGTGCGCAACGGGACGGTCCACCCATGGCGCTTCTCGCGGGGAGGGCATATCGTGCCCCCATGCGAGTGCTCCGCGCCGCTCCGTACCGGACCGGACTGGCCGCGACCCGCCGGACGCTCCCCGGTCTCGTCATCGGGTGCGCGCTCGTGGCGGCCGGCGTCTGGCTCGCGGTCCAGGAGCTCACGACCGACGTCCTCGCCGACCTCGCGCTCGGCGCCTATCCCGGGTCGCCGGCGCCGATCGTCGCCGCGATCGCGTGGGGGCTCGGCTTCATCGTGCCGGTCGCCCTCGTCCTCCTCGGCGCCTCCCGGCTGACGAAGGTGCTCGTCCGGCCCCGCCGGAGTGCGCTCGACCGCTTCGCCGGCCTCGTCGGCGACCTCCCGGCCGACCACGTCGTCGCCCTCGGGATCCGGCTGCCCGAGGGTCGCCGGATCACCGCGCTCGTCCTCGCCCCGCACGGACTCGCCGTCTTCGACTTCCTCCCGCCCCCCGGCGCGCTCCGCCAGCGGCACGGCCGCTGGGAGGCGCGGATCGCCGGCGCGGGGTGGCGAGCGATCGAGGAGCCGCTCGGGCGGACGCGGCGCGACGCCGACGCCGTCCGCCGCTGGCTCTGGGAGGCGGCCGGGGACGAGCCTGCCGACGTCCGTGCCGCCGTCATCGACGAGTCGATCCGGAAGCGGACGCCGCCGCACGCGGTGACGGTGACCGGCTGCTCGCTCATCGGCCCGGACGGGGTCCGCGACTTCCTCGCGGCGATGCCCCGGGATCGGACCTTCCGCCCCGCGCGCTACGACCGGATCGTCGAGCAGCTGAAGGCGGCGATCGTCTAGCCGGCGAGCTTCCGGACGAGGTCGCCCGTCCGGACCGTCCCGTCGCGGGTCACCCGCACGTAGACGCCCCGGAGCCGGTTCTCCCGACCCTCCGGCGTGTTCAGCCAGCGGAGCGCGTCGCTCCCGAAGCGGGCGCTGAACTTCGCGCAGCCGGTGTGGGGGAGCTCGCTCACGACGAGCTCGGCCTCCCCGAGCGAGAGCCGGGTCCCGGGCGGGAGGTTGCCGACGGAGAGGTCGAGGTCGACGATCAGCTGGTCGCCGGCGAGCGGCCACGCCGCGCGGTCCGGTGCGACCGCGGCGAGGACGCGCGAGCTCATGAGCGTCAGCTGCGCCTCCGGGTCGGCGGCGCCGTCCGGGGTGGAGCGGCTCCCGCGGGCGAGCCAGTCGTCGCCGACGAGCCCGTCCTCCACCGTGAGCCGTCCCTCCTCGACGACCTCGCGGACCTCGGAGCGCGGCCGCCGCACGATCATCTCGAGCGGCCCGGCGTCGTCCGGCGCCGCGAGGACGGACGCGAGCCGGCTCGAGAGGTCGCGATCGAAGGAGCGATCCATCCGTCGCCTCCTGGCGGGGTGGTAGGGGAGGGTGGACTCGAACCACCGACTTCCAGGGTATAAGCCTGGCGCCTCTGACCGACTGGGCTACTCCCCCGATGCGCGTCGATCGTACCCCGCCGCCGGACCCCGGTCGTCGTCCCGGCCGGGCGCCCGCGCGTCGAGCGTCCGCGCGTCGAGCGCCGGGCGCCAGCGGAACGCGCGGACGGCGAGGAGGACGCCGAGCGCCGCGACGACGAGGATCGCGGCGGCGGCGATCGAGCGCTCGATCCCGCTCGCGAAGCCCGCGTAGACCTCGACCGGGAGCGTCCGGGTCCGCCCCTCGATGCTCCCGGCGAACATGATCGTCGCCCCGAACTCGCCGACCGCCCGCGCCCACGTCATGACGAGCCCGCCGGCGAGCGCACCCTCCGCGAGCGGGGCCGTCACGTGGCGGAAGACCTCCCAGCCCCCGGCGCCGTCCGCCCTCGCGGCATCCTCGATCTCCCGGTCCACCGCCGCGAAGCCGGCGCGGGCCGCCCGGACGTAGAAGGGACCCGCGACGAACGCCTGGGCGAGGACGACGGCCGCCGTCGTGAACGGGACGACGATCCCGGCGGACGAGAGGACGGGTCCGAGGAGGCCGCCCCGTCCGAAGACGAGGAGGAGCGCGATCCCGGCGACCGCCGGCGGGAGGACGACCGGGAGGTCGAGGAGCGTCTCCACGAGCCGGCGTCCGCGGAAGCGCCGCCGCGCGAGGATCCACGCGAGCGGCGTCCCCACGGCGATCGTGAGGAGGAGCGCGATCCCGCTCGTCACGAGGCTGAGGACGAGCGCATCGAGGACGGCGGCCGACCCGAGCGCCTCGCGGACCGGCGCGTCCAGTGCCGCCCGTACGAGGAGGACGCCGAGCGGGAGGCAGAGGAAGGCGATCCCGAGCGCGGCGAGCGCGCCGAGCGCCGCGGGGGCGAGCCGGGTCATGGCGGCGGAAGGAAGCCGCGTGCCGCGAGGATCGCCGCGGCCTCCGGTCCGGCGAGCCAGGCGAGGATGTCGTCCGCGGCCGCCGGGTTCGCCGACGAGGCGAGGCGGACCGCCGCGTGCTCCACCGTCACGTTCGTCCCCGGCGGGAGCGGGATGACCGCCACGTCGCGATCGCCCGCCGCGTCCGTCGCGTAGACGAAGGCGGCATCCGCTTCGCCGAGCTCGATCCGGGCGAGGACGGCGCGGACGTTCGGCTCCCGCGAGACGACGTTCTCCGCGTAGATCCGCGGGAGCTCCGCCTGGGCGCCCCGGTACGCCTGGAGGTTCGCGATCAGCCGGTCGACGTACCGGGAGATCGGGACCTCCGGCGCCGCCGCGACGATCCGAAGGCCCGGGCGCCCGAGGTCGTACGCGTCCGTCACGCCCGCGGGGTTGGCCGCCGGGACGATGAGCGCGAGCTCGTTCGCCGCGAAGACGACCGGCTCGTCCGCCGCGAGTCCCGCGGCGACGAGCGCCGCCGGGGTCGCGACGTCGGCTGCCGCGAGGAGGTCCGCCGGAGCGCCGGCCTCGATCTGTGCGCGGAGCTCGCTCGTCGACCCGATCGAGAGGCGGATCGAGACGCCCGGGCGACCCGTCTCGTAGGCGGTCGCGAGGTCGGCGGCGACGTCGGAGAGCGACGCGGCCGCGAGGAGCGTCACCTCGACGGGCGCCACGGCCGGGGTTGCGGCAGGGTTCGGCGCCGGGGCCGAGCCGACGCAGCCGGCGAGCGTCGCCGCGACGAGGACGAGCGCGGCGGGACCGGCGCCCGGCGAGCGCCGCCCCGGGCCGCTCACCGGGGGACCTCCACGATCACCTGCGTCGCCTTCACGACGCAGGCCGCCTCGTCGCCGACGGCGAGCCCCAGTTCGTCGACCGCCTCCGCGGTCATGAGGCTGACGAGCCGGTGCGGGCCGGCGAGGACCTCGACGACGGCGACGACGCCGTCGCGGTCGATCCTCGTGACGATCCCCTCGAAGCGGTTCCGGGCGGATGCGGCGACCGTCGCCCGGCGCGGCGCACCCCGGCGTCGCTCGGCGAGGAGGGCGCTCACCGCCTCGATCGGGACGAGGCGCTGGCCACCGGCGCTCCGCGTCGTCGCGAGCCGGCCGTCGGCCTCCCAGCGGCGGAGCGTGTCGATCGAGACGCCGAGGAGCTCCGCCGCCTGGCCGATCCGGAGGTGCCGGTCGTTCCTGTTCGTCATGCGCGCATCAAGCCACAGCGGGCCATGGATGTCTAGGTAAGCGTGCCGGATCGGCTCGTCGAGCCTATGTAAGGAGCGGCTTGAGGATCTGCCCCTCGACGACGAGGACGAGGTAGGCGACCGGGACCGAGGCGAGGAACCCGAGCATCGCGGACCAGCCGCTCCGCCGCGGCCGCTCCCCGCCGCCCGGCTGCGGGACGATGAGCCACGTGACGATCGTCCCGGCGAGGCAGACGGCCGTGACGAGGAGCGCGACGGCGGCCGGACGGAGGTCGCCGCCCGGGAGCGTCGCGCCGCGTTCGATGGCGACGTCATAGGCGAGGTACGGGATCCCGAGCGCGACCGCGACCGCGAGGCTGCTCCCGACGGCCCGGACGACCGGTCGCGGCGCGTTCCGGAACTGGCGCCAGCGGACCTCGAGCCAGCCGCGCCGGCGGACGGGCTTGCTCATCGACCGGCCGCCGTCACGCGTCGCCGAGGATCGGCAGGCGGCGGCGGGGCGGGAGCGTCGCCGGCGTGTGCGCCGCGAGCTCGGCGACCGCCGCGACGAAGCGGTCGAGCTCCGCCTCGCTCGCCCAGCCGCCGACGGAGATCCGGACGGGCCCCTCGTCGGGGAAGGCGCGGAGGATCGCGAAGACGCGCGCGCCGAGCTCATCGGCGGCCTCCTCCGCCGACCAGCCGTCGATCCGGAACGAGACGATCGTCGCCATCCGGTCGCGCGGGGTCTCGACGCCGACGCCGGGGAGCGCCGCGAGCCGCTCCGCGGTCGCGCGGGCGAGCCGCCCGCCCCGGTCCGCGAGCCAGTCCAGGCCGACGAACATCGCGAGCCAGCCGCACGCGCGCGCGGCGCCGGCGACCGCGGGTCCGTCGAGCCCGGGCGAGTCGAACCGGCGGGCGTCGGGCCACCGGACCGGGGCGACGAGGCGGCCCGCCTCCACCGCGGCGACCCGTGCGACCGCCGCCGGGCCCGGCGCGACCGGCCGGAGCCGCTCGAGGGCGGCCGGGCCGACCCACGCGGCGCCGACCCCGCCGGGTCCGAGGAGCCACTTCCGGGCCGGGAAGGCGTAGAGGTCGGCGCCGAGCGCCCCCGGGTCGACCCGGATCGCACCGGCCGCCTGCGCCCCGTCGACGACGACGAGCGCCCCGGCGTCGTGCGCCGCCGCCGCGATCTCCTCGACGGGGAGGCGCGCCCCGCTCGTCCACGCGACGTGGGAGCAGGCGACGACCCGCGTCCGATCGTCGAGCGCCGCGGCGACCGCCGCGGCGAGGTCGCCCGGCTCGGCCGCGGCGACGACCCGGACCTCGATCCCGTGCCGCTCCCGCGCGGCGGCGAGGAGCCCGAGGAGCGCCGGATGCTCGAGGGAGGTGGTGACCGCGACGTCGCCCGGTCGCCAGTCGAGCCCGAGGACCCCGGCGGCGAGCCCGTCGGTCGTGGAGCGGGTGAGCGCGATCCGCTCGAGGTCGCCCCCGACGAGCGCGGCGATCGCGGCGCGCGCCTCGTCGCGCCGCTCGGCGAGCTCCTCCTCGCGCGCCGGGCCCGAGCGGCCGGTCGCGAGCTCGCGGCCGCTCACGGCGTCCATCGCGGCGGCGACCTCGGCGGGGAGCGGACCCGCGGTCGCGGCGTCGAGGTGGATCCCCGCCCCCGTCGCGGGGAGCGCCGCGCGCACGGCGGCGACCTTCGCGTCGTCGGGGAGGAAGGGTTCGACCACGGGGTCCGTATCATATCGGGCGATGGCGAAGCCTCCCGTCCGACCCGATCTCCTCGTCGGCCCCGAGGCGCTCGCCGCCGACCTCGACCGCCCCGGGCTCCGGATCCTCGACGTCCGCTGGCGGCCCGACGGGTCGGGACGGCGGGCGTGGGAGGCCGGTCACGTCCCGGGCGCCGTCCACCTCGACTGGAGCGCGAAGCTCGTCGCCGGCGTCGACGACGCCGGGATCGCCCGCCTCGCCCCCGCTGACCTCGTCGCCGAGGCGCTCGCGGAGGCGGGGGTCGGTACCGGCTCGCCCGTCGTCGTCTACGACGACTCGGCCTCGCTCTACGCGGCCCGCGTCTGGTGGAGCCTCCGGGTGAACGGGCTCCGCTTCGTCCGGATCCTCGACGGCGGCTTCGGGGCGTGGCGCGCCGCCGGCCTCCCCGTCACCGGCGACCAGCCCACCGTCCCCCCGGCGACCTTCGTCCCGGAGCAGGACCGTCCGGAGCGCGTCACCTGGTCCGACGTCCGCGCCCTCGTCCGCGACCCCGCCGTCACGTTCGTCGACGCCCGTCCCCCCGCCGGCGGCCGGACCGCGAACGGCCGCGGTCTCGAGCATCTCGCCCGCGCCGTCTCGATCCCGGCCGTCGCGACGACCGTCCCTGCGACGGGCCGCTTCCGGCCCCCCGGCGAGCTCGCCGCGCTCTTCGCCAAGGTCCGCGTCGAGCCGGGTCGCCGGCTCGTCTGCTACGACGGGTCCGGCGTCGGGGCGGCGAAGGTCGCGTTCGCCGCCTCGCTCCTCGGCCACGAGGACGTCGCCGTCTACGACGGCGGCTGGGCGGCGTGGGGCGAGCGATCGGAGGACGAGCCCGAGTAGAGCGCCTCGACGCTCGCGAGCGTGTCGGCCTCGCCGGCCGACTTGTCGTCACGGATCCGCACGATCCGCGGGAACCTGAGCGCGAAGCCGGAGCGGTGGCGGCTCGAGCGCATCAGGACGTCGAACGCGACCTCGACGACGACCGTCGGTTCGACGACCCGGTACCGGCCGTGGCGCTCAAGCGTGTGCTCCTCGAACCAGCTCGTCATCGTCGCGAGCTCCGCGTCGGAGAGGCCGCTGTACGCCTTCCCGATCGTCACGAGCCGCCCGGTCGCCTCGTCGCGGACGGCGAACGTGTAGTCGGAGAGGACCCCGTGGCGCTTCCCGTGGCCGGCCTCCACCCCGACGACGACGCAGTCGAGCGTCGCGAGCGCCCGCTTCAGCTTCAGCCAGCCGAGCCCGCGCCTCCCCGGCGAGTAGCGCGACCCGGGATCCTTCACGAGGAGCCCCTCGTTCCCCCGCCCGCGCGCCGCGCCGAAGGCGGCGTCGAGCTCGGCCGCGGAGCGCGCGGTGACGAGCGTCGAGGTCGCGAACCTGCCATCCGGCTCGCCGGCGAGGCCGAGCCCCTCGAGCCGCGCCCGCCGCTCAGCGAGCGGCAGATCGAGGAGCGGCTCCACCCGCCCGCCGCGCGGGCCGAGACCGAGCGCGTCGAAGGCCACGTACGCGACCGGCACCTCCGCGATGAGCGCCGCCCCGGGCGCCTTCCGGCCGAGGCGCGCCTGGAGCGCGAGGAACGGGAGGATCCGGCCGTCGCGGATCGCGAGGAGCTCGCCGTCGAGGATCCCGTCCCACCCGAGCGGCCGCGCCGCCGCGACGACCTCGGGGAACGACGCCGAGACGTCGTGGAGGTCCCGGCTGAAGAGGCGGACCTCGTCGCCCGCCCGATGGAGCTGGGCGCGGATGCCGTCGTACTTGTCCTCGACCCATACCTCCGGTCCGAGCCGCCCGACGATCGCCGTCGCGTCCTCGCCGGGTGAGGCGAGCATCGGCTTCAGCGGCCGGAAGCAGGTGAGCCGCGCCTCGCCGAGCCGCCCGTCGCGAGCGAGCGCCGCGGTCTCACCGAGGTCGCCGGTCAGCATCCCGGCGGTCCGGACGGCCTCGAGGGGGCGCTCGAACGCCGTCGCGATCGCCGCCTCCACGAGTCCCTCGCGGAGGCCGATCCGGAGCTCGCCCGTGAGGATCCGGACGAGGTACTTCGCGCTCGTCGGGTCCACCGCGCCGAGGAGCGCCGCGAGCCGCCGTCGCCGATCCGCGGCGCTCGTCGCCGACGCGATCGCGGCGAACGCGGCCGCCGCGTCTCCCACCGAGAGGCCGGGCCCGTCGTCGCCCTCGCGACCGGCGGCCGCGAGGAGCTCGCCGACCGCGGTCCCCAGATCCGACGAGCGGTCGTACGCGGCCCGGAGCGCGCCCTCGTCGCTCCCCGTGATCCCGGCCACCGTCGCGGCGATCGCCGCCCAGCCGATCCCCGCGGCCCGGACGTCGCGCTCGGCGAACGGCCGTCCCGCGAGGAAGTGGACGGTCGGGGCGAGCTCGCCGGGCGGGAGCCCGCGGAGGTGATCCGCGATCAGCCGGGTCTTCTCGGAGGTCCGGGTGGTCGCGGCGACCCGCTCCGCCAGCTCGCTCCAGCGGCGCATGCGGCGGATGGTATACGGTCACCCCCGGATGCTGACGCAGCAGTGGTTCCCGGCGGCGATCGAGGGCCCGACGGTCCTCCTCCGCCGTCACGACCCCGACAACCTCGCCGCGTTCCGCCGCTGGTACGCGGACCCGGAGGTCGTCCGCCTCACCCGCTACCAGGACGGGCCGATGGGCGACGACGAGGTGGAACGCTTCTTCGTCTCCCGGGTCCTCGGGCCGGAGTCGCTCACCCTCGCGATCCACGTCCGCGCGACCGACCGGCTGATCGGGACCTGTGCGTTCAGCCAGCTCGACCCGTCGAACGGCTCCGCGCTCTTCCACATCACGATCGGCGAGAAGGATGCGTGGGGCCAGGGCTACGGGACCGAGGCGACGGAGCTGATGGTGGGACACGCCTTCGAGGTGCTGCGGCTCCACCGGATCGGCCTCTCCGTCTTCTCGTTCAACGAGCGGGCGATCCGCTCATACCGGAAGGTGGGGTTCGTCGTCGAGGGCCGGTCGCGCGAGGCGATCCTCCGCGACGGCCGCTACTGGGACGAGGTCCAGATGAGCATCCTCGAGGAGGACTGGCGGGCTCGCCGCGGGACCGGCCTCCCCGCCGCCACCGGCACGACCGGCACCACCGGCACCACCGGCACGACCGGCACGACCGGAGCCCCCCGGTGACCGACCCCGCCGCCACGGCGCGCGCGGAGCTCGCCGCGATCGCCGCGGAGCGTGGTCACGCGGTGGACCTCGCGCGCCGCTACGCCGAGCGGCTCGAGCGCGCCTTCGCGGACGGTGCGCTCCGCCGGACCCCCGTCCTCGACGCGATGCTCGCCGACCTCGCGGTCGCGCTGGAGCGGGACGCCGCGAGCGGGAAGCACGGCGGCAAGAGCGGCGAGGCGGCGCGGCTCATCCTCCGCGCGCTCGCGCGGGCGATCGACGCCGCCTGAGCCGCCGCCTCAGCCGCCGCCTCAGCCGCCGCCGGGCACGTCCCCCATCCTTCCCCGGCACCTCTCCGTTCGTCGCGGCGCCCGTCGCGAGCTGTGCGTCTGCGAGATTTCCGTATTGCGAGACGGACCGCTCCTGTGATATGAGAAGCGATACGCTCGGCGGCGCGCCGGACGGAGCCCTCGGAGGAGCGCGATGACGATCGAGATCCCCGCCGCCCCCGCCCGGCCCGGTCGCGCCGGCGAGACCGCCGCGACCGGCACGACGGACACGGCCCCCTCGGCCGAGCGCACCGTCCGCGGGATCTGCGGCGTCTGCGACGCCGCGTGCGGCGTCGAGATCATCCTCGAAGGCGACGTCCTGAAGCGGCTCCACCCCTGGAAGGGCCATCCGAAGGGGATCGTCTGCACGCGCGGGACGCGCGCGCCGGAGGTGATCTACTCGCCCGACCGGCTCCTCTACCCGCAGCGCCGGATCGGCGAGCGCGGCGAGAACCGGTTCGAGCGGATCACGTGGGACGACGCGTACGAGCTGATGGTCGAGGGGATCGAGCGGATCGGCCGGACGTACGGCCCCGAGGCGATGGCGATCTACACCGGCCGCGGGAACTTCGAGTTCGGCCTGAACGAGATGTTCGCGCCCGAGGGCCCGCCCGAGTCGTCCGCGAACGCGGTCCTCTTCCCGTTCGGCTCGCCGAACGCGACCGGGGTCGGGTCGCTCTGCTTCGTCAGCTACGGGATGATCGCCCCGAAGTCCTGCCTCGGCGTCATGGTCCACGACATCAGCGACGACCTCGAGGGGGCCGACCTCATCTTCGTCTGGGGCGTGAACCCCTCGACGGCCTCGCCGCCGGAGAACCTCGTCCGGCTCAAGGAGGCCCAGGCGCGCGGCGCCCGGGTGGTCGTCATCGACCACCGCCGGACCGAGACGGCCCGTGCGCTCGGCTGCGAATGGGTCGGCGTCCGGCCGGGGACCGACGGGGCGCTCGCCCTCGGCCTCATCCGCGTCCTCGTCACGGAGGAGCGGTACGACCGCGACTTCGTCGAGCGATGGACCCACGGGTTCGACGAGCTGCGCGACTACGCCGCCGCCTTCACGCCCGAGCGGGTGGAGGCGATCACCGGCGTCCCCGCCGCGACCGTCGTGGAGCTGGGCCGGGCGGTCGCGGATGCCCGCGCGTACGCGACGCTCATGTACACCGGGCTGGAGTACTCGAACTCCGGCGTCCAGGCGATCCGGGCGACGCTCGCGCTCGCCGCGCTCGCCGGCTCGATCGACACCCCCGGCGGCAAGGTGATCCGGACCCCGGGCGGCATCGACACCGCCCGGAACACGACGCCGGCCCCGGCCGGTGCCCGTCCCGCGATCGGCGCCCGCGAGTTCCCGGTCTACTGGGAGGTCCGTCAGGAGGCGCACGGGGCGATGCTCCCGAAGGCGATCCTCGAGGACGACCCGTATCCGCTCCGCGGGATGATCGTCTCCGGCGCGTCGGTCATCACCGCGTGGCCGAACCCGGGCCTCTGGCGGCGGGCCTTCGAGAAGCTCGAGCTCCTCGTCGTCGCGAACCGCTTCCCGACGGCCGACGCCGCGTACGCCGACCTCGTCCTCCCCGCGACGACGATGTTCGAGATCGAGTCGTACCAGACGTACGGGAACAAGGTGCAGCTCCGCCGGCGGATCGTCCCGCCGCAGGGCGAGGCACGGAACGACTACCTCATCTGGGCGGAGCTCGCGGCGCGGCTCGGCTACGGCCATCTCTGGCCGCAGACGGAGCGCGCGATGGTCGAGCGGGCGCTCGAGGGGACCGGGATCACGTACGAGCAGCTCGCCGCGAGCCCGGACGGGATGCTCGAGCTCCCGGCGCCGGCGGTCCGCTACCGGAAGTACGAGACCGGGGAGCTCCGCGCCGACGGCGCGCCCGGCTTCGAGACGCCGACCGGCAAGTTCGAGTTCACCTCCGAGTGGCTCCGCGGTCACGGCTACGACGCGCTCCCGGTCTACACCGAGCCGCGCGAAGGACCGCTCGCCGCTCCGGAGGTCGCCGCCACCTACCCGCTCGTCTTCAACAGCGGGGCGCGCGTCAAGTCGGACTTCCGCTCGCAGCACCGGACGACCGCGTCGCTCCTCGCGATGGCACCGCGACCCACCGTCCAGCTCCACCCGAGCGATGCGGCGGCGCGGGGGATCGTCGACGGCGACGAGGTCGAGGTCTCGAGCCCTCGCGGGAGCGTCCGCTTCTGGGCGAAGGTGACCGAGGACATCGTCCCGGGCGCGGTGGAGGCGGCGTTCGGCGGCGGCGGCCCGCTCGGCCCTGCCGAGTGGCGCGGCTCGAACGTGAACGAGCTGACCGACGACGCGAACTTCGACCCGATCTCCGGCTTCCCCGTCTACAAGGCGCTCCTCTGCGAGGTCCGCCGGGTCGCGGGCGCCTAGGTCCGCGGTGCGTGCCGGCCGCGCACGAGGCACGTCACCGGATCGCCTCGACGATCGCCGCCGCCCCCTCGCGGAGGAGCCGCTCCGCCCGTTCGCGCCAGGCGGCGTCGCAGCGGTCCGCCGGACCGCGGAGGCCGAGCGCCCCGGCGATCCCCTCGTCGCGGAGGACCGGGACGGCGACCGTCACGACCCGATCGGGCGCGTCGCTCTCCCCGATCGCGATCCCTGCCGCCGCGATCCGGCGGAGCTCGGCGCGGACCGCCCGCGACGCCCCCGGCGTCTCGGCGACGACCGGCTCCGGTGCGAACGCGAGGAGGACGAGCCCGAGCGGATCGCCGGTGAGGGAGCCCGTCTCGCCGGCAGGCGAGACGACCCGGAGCGGCCGCGGCGGCTCGGCGGCGTCGAGGACGACCGCGGAGGTCCCGACGCGGCGGACGAGGAGGGCCGTCTCGCCGGAGCGGACCGCGAGCGAGGCGAGGACCGGACCGGCCGCGGCGACGAGGAGCGCGCTCGTCACGTTCGCGTCGTCGCCGATCACGATCCGCGGCCCGAGGTGATAGACGCCGCCCCGCCGCTCGACGAAGCCCGCCTCCCCGAGCGTCCGGAGATAGCGGTAGACCGTCGAGACCGGCGCCCCGAGGCCCGCCGCGAGCTCGTCGGCGCGGACGCCGGGCCGCGACGCGACCGCGAGGAGCACGCGGAGGCCGCGGGCGAACGAGGAATCGTCGCCCGGCTCGTCCTCGGGTCGGATCGTCGAGCGCGGCATCGTCGAAGCGTAGATGCCCGACCCGCGCGAGTCCACGCGCCCCGCGCGGACGTGCGAGGATTGCGGCCTCGGACTCGATGGTCGGAGGTTCGCGTGCGCGTCGGTGGCTCGAGGGACGGACGATGAGGATCAGCCGGATCCGGCTCGACCGCCTCGTCCTGCCGCTCGACCCGCCCTTCGCGGCCGCGTGGGACCCGATCCCGCGGACCCGCTTCGCCGCCACCGTCGTCCGGGTCGAGACCGACGAGGGGGTCGTCGGGGTGGGGTCCGGCGACACGATGGACGGCTTCGAGGCGTTCGAGCACCTCTTCCTCGGGACCGACCCGCTCGCGATCGCGAGCCAGGTCCGCCGGCTCGAGACGATCGACTTCCACGCGAACCGCTTCTGGCCCCTCGAGGTCGCGCTCTGGGACATCGCCGGCAAGGTCGCCGGGCTCCCGGTCGCGACCCTCTTCGGCGGCGCGAGCGACGGGATCCCCGCCTACGCGTCGTGCGGCGAGCTGAAGGCGCCGGCCGCCCGCGCCGAGGCCGCCCTCCGGCTCCGCGACGAGGGGTTCCGGGCGCTGAAGATCCGGGTGGACCCGCGCCGGCTCGACGACGGGATCGCCGCGGTCCGTGCGACCCGCGAGGCGGTCGGGACCTCGATGGAGATCATGGTCGACCTGAACCAGGGCTGGCGGATGGCGGGCGACATCGCCCGCGCCCTCGACCCCGTCGGCGCCCGCGAGATCGCGGCGCGGCTCCGCGAGCTCGGGGTCCTCTGGGTCGAGGAGCCGCTCGCCGGGAGCGACCTCCGCGGCCTCGCCGACCTTCGCCGCGCGAGCGGCGTGCGGGTCGCCGGCGGCGAGATGACGCGGACCTTCGCCGAGGTCCTCGCGGCGCTCGATGCGGACGCGTTCGACGTCTACCAGCAGGACGTCGTCCTCGCCGTCGGGATGCTCCGCGCCCGGACGATCGCCGAGCTCGCGCAGGCGCGGAACCGCTGGTTCACGCCGCACACGTGGACGAACGGGATCGGCGTCCTCGCGAACCTCCACGTCGCCGCCGGCGTCGGTGCCGGCCCGTTCATCGAGCTCCCGTACGACCCGCCCGGCTGGACCCCCGAGCGGCGGGACTTCATGCTCGGGACGCCGCTCCGGCCCGGGCCCGACGGCGTGCTCCGGGTCCCCGCCGCCCCGGGCCTCGGGATCGAGCTCGACGAGGCGGCGCTCCGCCGGTACGCCGCATGACCGACCTCGCGACGCTCACGCTCGCCGACTGGGTCGCGCGGGCCGCCGCCCTCCGGCCTCGCACGAACGCCGTCATCGACGGGAGGAGCGTGCCGGCGGCCTCCGGCCGGACCTACCGCGACGTCACCGCCCGCGACGGCTCCACGATCGCGGAGGTCGCCGAGTGCGGCGTCGAGGACGTGGACCGTGCCGTCGCCGCCGCCCGCGCCGCCTTCGACGACGGACGCTGGTCGGAGCTCGCCCCGGCGGACCGCAAGCGGCTCCTCCTCCGGTTCGCCGAGCTGATCGACCGCGACCGCGAGTACCTCGCCCTCGTCGAGGCGCTCGACTGCGGGAAGCCGATCTCGAACACGCTGAACGTCGATGCGAAGAAGCCGGGGCCGGTGATCGCCTGGTACGCCGAGGCGATCGACAAGCTCTACGGCGAGGTGGGCCCCACGGGCCCGAACGCCCTCTCGCTCGTCACCCGCGAGCCGATCGGGGTGTGCGCCCTCATCGTCCCGTGGAACTACCCGCTCATCATCTCCGCCTGGAAGCTGGGTGCCGCGCTCGCGGCCGGGAACACCGTCGTCCTCAAGCCCGCGTCGCAGTCGCCGCTCAGCGCGATCCGCCTCGCCGAGCTCGCGCTGGAGGCCGGCATCCCGGCCGGCGTCCTCAACGTCGTCCCGGGACCCGGTTCCGTCATCGGCTCGGCGCTCGCCCGCCACCCCGGCGTCGACAAGGTCTCCTTCACCGGCTCCACGGAGGTGGGGAAGTCGCTGATGCGCGACATCGGCGAGACGGATGTGAAGGCGATCACGCTGGAGCTGGGCGGGAAGAGCCCGCAGGTCGTCCTCGCGGACGTCGCCGACGTCGACGCGGCCGCGAGCGCGATCGGGTGGGGGATCTTCTACAACGTCGGCCAGACCTGCAACGCCGGTTCCCGGCTCGTCGTCCACCGCGACGTCCGCGAGGCGCTCGTCGCGAAGGTGGCGGAGCTCGGCCGCGAGCTCGCCCCCGGCGACCCCCTCGATCCCGCGACGCAGCTCGGCGCGATGGTCGACGAGCGCCAGATGGAGCGGGTCCTCGGCTACGTCGACCTCGGCCGCACGGAAGGCGCCCGCGTGGAGCTCGGCGGGGAACGCGTCCGCGAGGAGACCGGCGGCTTCTACATCCCGCCGACGATCCTCGGCGGCGTCGACAACCGGATGCGGGTCGCCCGCGAGGAGATCTTCGGCCCCGTCATCACCGTCACCGAGTTCACGGACGAGGCGGAGGCGCTCCGGATCGCGAACGACTCGCCGTACGGGCTCGCGGCCGCGGTCTGGACCCGCGACGTCGTGAAGGCGCACCGGATCTCCCGCCGGCTCCGGGCCGGTACCGTATGGGTGAACACGTTCGACGCCGCCGACCACACCGTCCCGTTCGGGGGCTTCAAGCAGTCCGGCTTCGGCCGCGACAAGTCGCTCCACGCGCTCGAGGGCTTCACCCAGCTCAAGACGACGTGGCTGGATCTCTCGGGGAGCTAGGCCGATGACCGACATCGAGACGACCGCCGGCGCCGGCCCTGCCGATGGCGCGCCGGTCCGCCGCGGGGGCAGGCGCGGCCACGCGGGCGGCGAGGGCGGCACCCGGAGCCCCATCCCCCCGCAGCGCGGCCCCGTCCAGCCGCGCCTCCGCTACCGGCCGATGGAGGTCGTCTCGGCGGACGAGCTCGAGGCGATCCACGACGCGTCCCTCACGATCCTCGAGGAGATCGGGATGGACTTCCTCGACGCCGAGTCGCGGGATCTCCTGAAGGCCGCCGGCGCCGACGTGCGCCCCGGGTCGGACCGCGTCCGGATGGACCGGGGCTTCGTCACGGAGACGATCCGGACGGCGCCGTCCGAGTTCACGCTCCACGCCCGCAACCCCGTCCACGATCTCCACCTCGGCGGCGACTGGGTGGCGTTCGGGTCCGTGGGCTCGGCGCCGAACGTCGCGGACGCGGATCGCGGCCGTCGCGTCGGGAACCGGAAGGACTACCAGGACCTGATCCGGCTCAGCCAGATGATCGACGTCGTCCACTTCCTCGGGGGCTACCCGGTGGAGCCGGTGGACATCCATGCGTCGGTCCGGCATCTCGACGCGATCCACGACTCGCTCGTCCTCTTCGACAAGCCGATCCACGCGTACAGCCTGGGCCGCCAGCGGAACCGGGACGCGCTCGAGATGGTCCGCGTCGCCCACGGCCTCTCGGAGGCGGAGCTGGACCGGCGCCCGTCGATCTTCTCGATCATCAACTCGAGCTCGCCGCTGCGGCTCGACACGCCGATGCTTCAGGGGATCCTCGAGTTCTCGGCGCGCAACCAGGTCATCTGCATCACCCCGTTCACGCTCGCGGGCGCGATGGCGCCGGTGACCGTCGTCGGCGCGCTCGCGCAGCAGAACGCCGAGGCGCTCGCGGGGATGGTGATGACCCAGGTGGTCCGCCCCGGCGCCCCGGTCATCTACGGCGGCTTCACCTCGAACGTCGACATGCAGTCCGGCGCGCCCGCGTTCGGGACCCCGGAGTTCATGCGGGCGGCGATGGTCGGCGGCCAGCTCGCGCGCCGCTACAAGGTGCCGTACCGGAGCTCGAACGTCTGCGCCGCGAACGCGGTGGACGCCCAGGCCGCGTACGAGTCCGTCTTCTCGCTCTGGGGCGCGGTCCTCGGCGGCGGGAACTTCATCATGCACGGCGCCGGCTGGATGGAGGGCGGCCTCCACGCGAGCTTCGAGAAGTTCATCCTCGACGCGGACCTGCTCGGGATGGTCGCGGCGTTCCTCGACCCGCTCGTCGTCGACGACGACACGCTCGCGCTCGACGCGGTCCGCGAGGTGGGCCCCGGCGGCCACTACTTCGGGGCCGCGCACACGCAGGCGCGCTTCCGCGACGCCTTCTACCGGCCCATCCTCTCCGACTGGCGGAACTGGGAGACGTGGCAGGAGGCCGGGAGCCCCACCGCCGACCAGAAGGCCAACCGGATCTGGAAGCAGCTCCTCGCGACGTACGAGGAGCCCCCGTTCGACCCCGCGCGCCGCGAGGCGCTCGAGGACTTCGTCGCCCGCCGGAAGGCGGAGGGCGGCGTCAAGACCGACTTCTAGCGACCACCGACACGGGACCACGGAGCAGGAGGGAGACCGGCGTGAAGTCATCGGCCCAGGTCGTCGTCATCGGCGGCGGCGTCGTCGGCGCATCGGTCCTCTACCACCTGACGAAGGCCGGCTGGACGGACGTCATGCTCCTCGAGCGCCGGGAGCTGACCGCCGGGTCCACATGGCACGCGGCGGGCGGGATGCACACGCTGAACGGCGACCCGAACGTCGCCCGGCTCCAGCAGTACACGATCCAGCTCTACGAGGAGATCGAGAAGCAGTCGGGCCAGAGCTGCTCGATCCACCTCCCTGGCGGCCTCATGCTCGCCGATTCGCCGGTCCGGATGGACTTCCTCCGGATGGCGCAGGCGCGCGGCCGCTACCTCGGGATGGAGCTCGAGCTCATCTCGGCGAAGGAGGCGCAGGACCTCTTCCCGCTCCTCGATCCGAAGTACTTCGTCGGCGCGCTCTACGACCCGGTGGAGGGCCACGTCGACCCGACCGGCGTCACCCGGGCGTACGCGAAGTGCGCCCAGATGGCGGGCGCCGAGGTCGTCCAGCACACGCCGGTCGTCGGGCTGGAGCAGCGCCCCGACGGGACGTGGAGCGTCCGGGTCGAGTCGGGCGACGTCATCCACGCCGAGCACGTCGTGAACGCGGGCGGCCTCTGGGCGCGCGAGGTCGGCCGGATGGTGGGGCTCGAGCTCCCGGTCCTCGCGATGTCGCACCACTACCTCATCACCGACGACATGCCCGAGGTCGCGGCGCACGTGAAGGCCACCGGCAAGGAGATGCCGATGGCGCTCGACTTCGCCGGGGAGATCTACATCCGCCAGGAGGGCGGGGCGATGCTCCTCGGGACGTACGAGCAGGACTGCCGGCCGTGGTCCGAGAAGACGACGCCGTGGGACTTCGGGTCGCAGCTCCTCGCGCCGGACATGGACCGCCTCACCCCGGAGCTCTCCGTCGCGTTCAAGCACTACCCGCCGATGGAGACGATCGGGATCCGGCGGATCGTCAACGGCCCGTTCACCTTCGCGCCCGACGGGAACCCGCTCGTCGGACCGGTCCGCGGGCTCCGGAACTTCTGGGTCGCGTGCGGCGTCATGGCCGGCCTCTCCCAGGGCGGGGGCGTCGGCCTCGCGCTCGCGACGTGGATGACCGCCGGGCGGGACGGCGACTCCGGGATGGATATCTGGGCGATGGACGTCGCCCGGTTCGGCGACTACGCGACGCTCAAGTACACGAACGCCAAGGTCCAGGAGAACTACCGGCGCCGCTTCCGGATCACGTTCCCGAACGAGGAGCTCCCGGCCGCCCGGCCGCTCCTCACGACGCCGATCCACGACCGCCTCGTCGAGCGGAACGCGGTCTGGGGGGCGATGTTCGGGCTCGAGCACGCGCTCTGGTTCCAGGAGCCCGGCAAGGAGCCGAAGGAGGAGGTCACCTTCCACCGCTCGAACGCGTGGAAGCAGGTAGGGGAGGAGGTCCGGGCCGTCCGCGAGAAGGTCGGGATGACCGAGATCTCCAACTACGCGAAGTACCGGGTGACCGGCCCGCGCGCGGAGGCGTGGCTCTCCGGCCTCCTCACCGCGCGGATGCCCGCGCTCGGCCGGATGACGCTCACCGCGATGCTGAACGACGCCGGCAGGATCGTCGGCGAGTTCACCGTCGCGAGGACCGGCCCGGAGGAGTACCACCTCTTCGGCTCCCTCGGCGCGGAGGTCCACCACTCGCGCTGGTTCCTCGACCATCTCCCGGCCGACGGCGGCGTCCGCTTCGAGGTCCTGGGACTCGGGCTGACCGGCCTCGCGATCGCCGGCCCGAACGCCCGGGCGCTCCTCTCCGAGCTGACGGACACGGATCTCTCCCCGGACGCCTTCAGGTTCATGGACGTCCGCCGGATCGACGTCGGGATGTTCCCGGTGATCGCCGCCCGCGTCAGCTACACCGGCGAGCTCGGCTGGGAGCTCTGGGTGGAGCCGAAGGACCAGCGCGGGCTCTTCGACCTCCTCGTCGCCGCGGGCGAGCGCCACGGCCTCCGCCTCTACGGGATGCGGGCCCTCATGTCGCTCCGGATCGAGAAGAGCTACGGGACGTGGTTCCGCGAGTACCGGCCCATCTACACGCCGCTCGAGGGCGGGATCGACCACTACGTGAAGCTCGACCACGACTTCATCGGGCGGGCCGCGTACGAGAAGGAGCTCGCGGCGGGCGGGCCGAAGCGCCGACTCGTCACGCTCGTCGTGGAGCCGGATCCCGCGGAGCCCGCGGACGTGATCGGCGACGAGCCGATCTGGCACGACGGCACGGTGGTCGGCTGGGTCACCTCCGGCGCCTACGGCCACTACGTGAAGCAGTCGATCGCGCTGGGGTACGTCCCGGCGGAGCTCGCCGACGGGTCGCGGGGGACGTTCGAGATCGAGATCATCGGGCGGCGCCGCCCGGCCACGATCGCGCCGCGGCCGCTCCACGATCCCGACCGGATCCGGATGCGCGGATGAGCGACGAGCCCGCGGGCCACCTCGTCGTCGACGGGCGCCCGGTCCCGTTCCGGGAGGGCGACTCGATCGCCGTGGCGCTCGTCCGTGCCGGCGAGCCGCCGGCGACCGGCGGGACGCTCTGCCTCGCGGGCGACTGCCCGAACTGCCTCTGCGTCGTCGACGGGGTCGCCTACGTCCGCTCCTGTCAGGAGCCGGCCCGGGCGGGGCGGGTCGTCGTCCGCCACCCGCCCGACGCGAACCCGCCGCTCCCCGTCGTCGACGTCCGCGACGTGACGCGGCCGCCCGTCGAGCCGGAGATCCCGCTCCGCCGCCTCCGGACCGATCTCGCGGTCGTCGGTGGCGGGGACGCCGGCCGGGCGGCGGCGGGCGCCGCGGTCGCCGCCGGGCGCGAGGTCGTCGTCCTCGACGCGGCGGACGGCATCGAGGTGATGGGCGTCTACCCGGGTCCGGCGATCGTCGCCCGCGAGCCGGCCGGGATGCTCCACGTCATGGCGGCCGAGGTCGTCGTCGCGACCGGGGCCGCGGAGCTCCAGCCCGTCTGTCCGGGGAACGAGCTCGACGGGATCCTCACCGCCGGCGCCGCCGAGACGCTCGCCGCCGCCGGGGTGGACCTCGGGAGCGCGGTCGCGATCGGGACGCCGCCGCGGGGCGTCGTCGCGACGGCCGTCCCGGGCCGGCTCGTCCGCTTCGAGCCGAGCCCGTCGCGCCCCGGGCGGGTGGGCGCCGTCGTCACCGCGGACGAGGCGGGACGGGAGACGCGGACCCCGTGCGACACCGCGATCGTCGGCCTCGGCCGCGCGCCACGCGACGTCCTTGCGCGGATGGCCGCGGGCCCCGGCGTCGCCGCCGCGGGCGCGGCCGCCGAGGCGCACCCGCTCCCGCCCGCGCCGGTCGCCGGCGTCGTCTGCCGCTGCATGGGGACGACCGTCGAGGACCTCGCCGGCGCGTGGGAGCGCGGCTTCACCGAGCTCGAGCTGATGAAGCGGACGAGCCGCGCCGCGCTCGGGCCCTGCCAGGGGGGCGCGTGCCTCCCGCACGTCCGCGCCTGGATCGCGGAGCGGACCGGCACGGTGCCGGCGCCGTTCACCGCGCGCCCCGCCTCGCGCCAGATCACGATCGCCGAGGCCGCCGCCGACACGACGATCGACGCCTTCCGCCGGACGGCGCTCCACGAGGAGCACCTCGCCGCCGGCGCCAGGATGGACCGCTTCGGCGGCTGGTGGCGCCCGTGGCACTACGGCGACGCCGTCGCCGAGTACTGGGCGGTCCGGACCGCGGTCTCCCTCGGCGACGTCAGCACGCTCGGCAAGGTCGTCGTCTCCGGCCCGGACGTCGTCGAGGCGCTCGAGCGGCTCTACCCGTGCCACGTCGCCGACATCAAGCCGGGCCGCTCCCGCTACGCGCTCCTCCTCAACGAGCGCGGCCACCTGATGGACGACGGGATGATCCTCCGCGACGCCGAGGACCGCTTCACCCTCTCGTTCACCTCCGGCGGTGCCGCGAACGCCGAGATGTGGTTCCGCGACTGGATCGAGACGTGGGGGCTCCGCGTCCACGTCATGGACCGGACCGCCTCGCTCGGGGCGATCAACGTCACCGGGCCGCTCGCGTCGACGCTCCTCCGCCGCGCCGGCCTCGCCGACCCGCCGCGGATGCTCGGCCACGTCCGCGCCGACGTCGCGGGGATCCCGTGCCACGTGATGCGGCTCAGCTTCACCGGCGAGGCGAGCTTCGAGCTCCACCACCCGATCGACCGCTCGGTCGAGCTCTGGCGTGCGCTGAGCGAACTCGGCGCCGACCTCGGGATCCGGCCGCACGGCCTCCAGGCGCTCTTCGGGCTCCGGCTCGAGAAGGGCCACGTGATCGTCGGGATGGACACGGAGCTCGACACGACGCCGCGCCGGCTCGGGATGGACTGGGCGGTCCGGATGGAGAAGCCGCGCTTCATCGGGCGCGCCGCGCTGGAGCGGACGGCGAAGCTCCCCGACGAGCGCCGCTGGTTCGGCTTCGAGATGGCCGGCGAGGCGCCGGTCGAGGGGACGCCGATCCGCCACCGCGGCGAGATCGTCGGGAACGTCACCGGGAGCTGGACCTCGCCGCTCCTCGGCCGGGCCGTCATGCTCGGCTGGCTCCGCCGGGGCGAGCCGTGGCCCGAGACCGTCGAGATCGACGGGCGGGCGGCGACCCGCGTCCCCACCCCCTTCCACGACCCGGAGGGCGTCCGTGCCCGCGCCTGAGCTCCGTTCCCTCCCGTCCCGTCGCGTCGTCGCGACCCCCGAGGCGCTCGACGCCGCCCGCTGGAGCGGCGGGTCGACGGTCCTCCGCCTCGCCCCCGACGAGGCGCTCGGCGTCGGCGCGACCGCGGTCGCCGTCGACGACCCGGCGGCGATCGACCTCCCCGAGGCGGGCTTCGTCGGCGCGTGGCTCTCGGCGGACGAGCTCGCGGCGCTCGTCGTCCCGCACCTCGAGTGGCCGCTCCCCGCGGCGCGGCCGGCGCTCGCCCAGGGGAAGGTCGCGGGCGTCCCGGCGAAGCTCTGGCTCGCGCCCGCGGGCGACGCGCGGGGCGCGGCGCTCCTCGTCACGCACGCGGCGCTCGCCCACGAGCTCGCCGACCGGCTCGGGCTCGCCCGATGAGCGGCCCGCGCCCGGTCCTCCCGCCCTCGAGCGAGCCGGTGAACGAGTACGTCACGACGCTCCGCCCGATCACGTGGCACGAGCCGCGCGCCTCGTACGACGTCGTGATCGTCGGGGGCGGCGGCCACGGGCTCGCCACCGCGTACTACCTCGCGACCCGTCACGGGATCACGAACGTCGCCGTCGTCGAGGCGGACTACCTCGCGTCGGGGAACACCGGGCGGAACACGACGATCATCCGCGCGAACTACGGGATCCCCGAGGCGGTCCGCTTCTACCACCACTCGCTCACGCTCTACGAGGGGCTTGAGGACGAGACCGGCGGCCGGATCCTCCACTGGAAGCGCCCGATCCTCTGGATCGCCCACACGGAGATGGCGCTCCGCACCGAGCGGGCGCGGGTCGCGCTCAACCGGGCGATGGGGGTCGACACGGTCCTCGTCGGGCCGGCGGAGATCAAGGAGATGGTCCCCGAGATCGACCTCACCGGGGGTGGCCGCTATCCGGTCCTCGGCGCGTCCGCCCACCTCGAGGCGGCGACCGCGCGCCACGACCGCGTCGCGTGGGCGTTCGCCGCCGGCGCGACCGCGCGCGGGGTCCACGTGATCCAGCACCGCCGGGTGACCGGGATGCTCCGCGACGGCGACCGGGTCGTCGGCGTGGAGACGGACGCCGGGCCGATCCGCGCCGGCGTCGTCGTCTCGGCGGTCGGCGGCCGGGTCTCGCAGGTCGCCGCGATGGCCGGCGTCCGCCTCCCGGTCCGGACCCACCCGCTCCACGCGTTCGTGACGAACGACTACGCGCCGGGCTTCGACAAGATCGTCGCCTCCACCGAGCTCTCCTGTTACGCGAGCCAGACCGAGCGCGGCCAGATGCTCATCGGCGCCGAGTTCGACGCCCAGCCGTCGTACTCCCGCGTCAGCTCGTTCGACGCGCTCCGGAGCTACGCGTACAAGATGTCGCGGCTCCTCCCGTTCCTCCGCTCCATGCGGATCCTCCGGACGTGGGCCGGGCTCTGCGACATCTCGGTGGACTACAGCCCGATCATGAGCGCGACCGACGTCCCCGGCTTCCTCGTGACGACCGGCTGGGGGACGTGGGGCTTCAAGGCGATCCCCGCCGGCGGCGAGGGGATGGCGCACCTCGTCGCGACCGGGCGGCCGTCGCCCGAGATCGCGCCGTTCACCCTCGACCGCTTCAAGCGCGACCACGCGCTCGCCGACGCCGGGTCGGCCGGGACCCGCTGAGGAGCGCGATGCACGAGCTCGACTGCCCCCGCTGCGGCCACCGCCCCCTCGAGGAGTTCACGTTCGGCGGCGAGCGGCGCGCCGTCCCCGCCTCGATCGTCGACCCGGACGAGCGCGACTTCGACGAGGTCTGGATCTTCGAGAACCCCGACGGTCCCACGACCGAGCGCTGGTTCCACACCGCCGGCTGCCGCCGGTGGCTCACCGTGCGGCGCGACACGACCCGCGACATCGTCCTGGAGGTGAAGTGAGCGCATCCGATCTCGCCGGCCGGACCATCGACCTCACGCTCCGCGACAGCGTCCGCTTCGGCGTCGGCCGGGTCGCCGACCTCCCCGAGCTCGTCCGCGCGGCGGGCGGCGACCGTGCGTTCATCGTCACCGACCCGGGCGTCGCCCGCTCCGGCGTCGCCGCGACCGTCGAGTCGGCGCTCACCGCGGGCGGCGTCGCGCACGGGACGTGGTCGGAGGTCGAGCCGAACCCCGGGACCTCCACCGTCGTCCGCGGATCGGAGGCGCTCCGCTCGTTCGGGACCGCCGGGGCCGTCGTCGTCGCGCTCGGCGGCGGGTCCGCGATGGACACCGCGAAGGCGCTCTCGCTCCACGCGATGAACCCGGCGGGCGGGCCGTGGGACCTGGGCTGGGACGACCCGGCGCTCGTGCCCGGCCGGCCGGTCGTCGCGATCCCGACGACCGCGGGGACCGGCGCCGAGACGAACATCTACGGGGTCATCACGGACGAGGCGTCCGGCCGGAAGTCGTACATCGGCCACCGGAGCCTTCTCCCCACCGGCTGCATCCTCGATCCGGCGCTCACCGTCGGGCTGCCGCCGGCCGCGACCGCCGCCACCGGGATCGACGCGATGACCCACTCGCTCGAGTCGCTCCTCTCGAAGAACCCGAACCCGTTCGCCGAGGCGATCGCGCTCGCCGTCATCCGCACCGTGGGCGAGTGGCTGGAGCGGGCCGTCGCGGACGGCTCGGACCTGGAGGCGCGGAGCCGGATGCTCGTCGCGTCGCATCTCGCGGGCGTCGGTCAGGCGTCCGGGACCGGCGTCGGCCTCGTCCACGCGATCGGCCATTCCGTGGGGGCGCGCGGGAAGCTCCCGCACGGGACGGCGCTCGCGGCCGTCCTCCCCGAGTGCCTCGCGTTCGACATCCCCGTCCGCGCCCGCGAGCTCGCGCTCGTCGGCGTCGCGCTCGGCGTCGCCTCGCCGCAGGAGCCCGCCGAGGCGGCGGCCCGGCAGGCGGTCGCGGGCGTCGAGGCGCTCCTCCGGCGCGTCGACCAGCGGAAGACGCTCCGCGAGCTGGGTCTCGGGCCGGAGACGCACGGGACGATCGTCCGGGACACGCTCGACGATCCCGCGATCAACAACACGCCGCGGATGCCGGACGAGGCGGAGGTCGGCGCGATCCTCGCCGCGGTCGCGGGCTAGCCCGCGACCCCTACCGGCCCAGCCGGAGCGCCCGGAGCAGCTCCTCGCCCTCCCGCCACGCGTCGGGTGCATCCGCGCGGAGACGGCGGGCCTCCGACGCCACCCGCGTGACGAGCGGCCGGTCCGCCTCGGCGAACCCCGACGAGCGGGCGTGGCGCGCCGCCGTCTCGCCGACGAAGGCGCAGTAGAGCGCGAGCGGGTCGGTCCCCACGAGCCGTCCCTCGGCCCCGGGCTCGAAGTCCACCGGGACCATGAGCCGACCGAAGAAGGCGCCCATCTCCGGGGTGAGGAGGTCCAGCCCCTGGCTGTGGCCGCTCCAGCGCTGGATCGGGGCGGGGGAGCGGAAGCGGACGATCGTCGTCGCCTCGTCGAGCGCGGCGGCGCGGAGCTCGCCGCCGAACGAGAGCCACTGGTTCGTCATCCCGAGCCGGTCGGCGATCGCGACGCGCCCCCACTCGAACCGCTCGACGAGGGGGAGCGGCGTGTCGCGGTCGATCGTCCGCGCCTGGCTCCGCGTGCCCGCCGACTCGAAGAACTGGACCGCCTCGGGGTCGAAGTGGCGGAGCGTCGGCACGTCGCGGAGCGCGACGACGAGGTCGGTCGCCGCCGGGTTCCGCCGGTCGGTCCCGGTGACGATCGAGAAGCCGAGGTCGCGGACGATCCCCGCCGCCTCGGCGAGCCAGGCCGCCCCGGCCGCGTCGTTCCCCGGGTCGGTCACGTGGCGCGCCCCGTGGTCGCCGCCCGCGGCCGTCGCCACGCGCGGGCGAAGCCCACGATCCCGCCACCGGTCGTCACGAGGAGGACCGCCCCGTGGACGACGAGCGCGAGCGCGAAGGCGGACGTCGCGTCGATCCCGATCGCCCCGGCGACGGCCACCATCGCGAGCTCGTACGTCCCCACGTAGCCAGGCCCCGACGGGATCGCCGTCGAGAGCGCCGCGCCGGACATGAGGAGCGCCGCCTCGAGGGGCCGGAGCTCCAGCCCGATCGAGCTCGCCGCGACGACGATCGCGGTCGTGGACGCCCCCCATGCGACGACGCTGAGGAGGAGGACCGAGCCGATCGTCCGCGCGTCGGACGCGACCGCGAGTCCCTCCCGGAGGCTCGTCGCCACCCCGACGAGCCGGCGGCGATGAGCGAGCGCCTCGACGACCACCCCGGCCCCGGGGAGCCGGTGGGCGACGAGCGCGACGAGGAGGCCCGCCACGAGGAGCCCGACGAGCGCGGCACCCACGGTGACGGCCGCGGCGACCGGCCCGGTCACCTCGAGGAGGAGGATCGTCCCGCCGGCGACGAGGACGAGGAGCCCCGTGTCGACGATCCGCTCCACGACGACCGTCCCGAGCGTCGTCGTCCGGCTCACCCCCTCGCGATCGCCGAGGTAGTGGCTCCGGACGAGCTCGCCGAGCCGTGCCGGGAGGACGTTGTTCGCGAGGTAGCCGAGGAAGAGGTAGTCGAGCGTCCGCCCGAGCGGGAGCGCGACGACCGGCGCGAGGAGCCTCCGCCAGCGGACGCCCCGGACGAGGCCGTCGGTCACCTGGACCGCGAGGAGGACTGCGAGCCATGCCGGCGCCGCCGAGGCGAGCACCTCCCCCGTCGCCGCGAGGTCGACGCCCCGGAGGACGAGAGCGATCGCGACGATCGAGATGGCGATGCCCAGGAGGCCGCGCAGCAGGGAACCGCGTAGGCTCATCGGCGGACCGGTCCTCGCCCGCCATCCACGGGATGTGTCACGCCCGAAGCCTAGGACAACACGACCCTGGCCGCGACGCCGCCACGGAGGCCCGACAGATGCTCGACCGACTGATGAACAAGCGCCCCACCGACCCGGCGATCGCCGAGCGGATCCCGCCCGGTCAGTACCTGACGGAGAAGTTCCCGGTCCTCCACTACGGGAGCACGCCGCACACGGACCTGACGACGTGGGACTTCAAGGTCTTCGGCCTCGTGGACTCGCCGTTCCGGCTCACCTGGGACGAGTTCCGGAACCTGCCCCGCAAGCAGGTGCTGACGGACATCCACTGCGTGACCCGCTGGTCGAAGCTCGACACCGCTTGGGAGGGGGTCGCGATCCAGACCATCCTCGAGCTGGCCGGCGTCCGGCCGGAGGCGACCCACGTCGTCGCCCACTGCGAGCAGGGCTACACGACGAACATGCCCCTCGCCGTCCTCGACGACGACGACGTCCTCCTCGCCGACACCTTCGACGGGAAGCCGCTCGAGCTGGACCACGGCTGGCCCCTCCGCCTCCTCGTACCGAAGAAGTACTTCTGGAAGAGCGCCAAGTGGATCCGCGGCCTCGAATTCCTCGACCACGACCAGCTCGGCTTCTGGGAGCGCTATGGGTACAACAACAGCGCAGACCCCTGGAAGGAAGAGCGATTCAGCGAGTAAGGGCGGGCGCGGAGCCGGTCGGGCGAGCCTGCCGGGGCCCAGGCGACTCGGGCCGGTCCTCGCAGTCCCGATGACTCGAACGGTCCGCCGGGGGACCCCGACAGGCCGCTCGTACAGGTGACGCCTCGAGCGGTGCTTGAGGTTACGGGGCCGTCGGGCCTTTCCAGATGACGAGGAGTTCGTTTGAGTTGCCGTCGTCGACCATCGCCACGGTGTCGTCCGCTGCGAGGGAGGTGGTGACACCGAGTGCCTTCCGTGACTTCGCCAGCTTGACCGTCACCGTCGTCTGATCCGAGGCGTTGATGTACCAGTCGTCGGGCGTGTAACTGGTCCCGCACAGGTCGTAGCAGCCGTAGAGGAACGGGGACTTGGGAGCGACGAGGAAGCCATTCTCGGTCCCGGTGCCGTCGACCACCTCGGAGACGTTCCAGAGGTCGTAGCCGCCGCACCCGGCCTGCCACGTGAACTCGACGAGCGTGCCCGCCGGCGCGTAGAACTCGGTGGGCCCGTCGCACTTGAGCGTCACCGGTGTGGTGGCACGCCCCGCATCGGCGATCGGCGCGGAGGTCGCGAGGCTCCCGGTCGCCAGGAGCACCGCTGTCAGACCTGAGATGAGCGATCGCCGCATCCGGTTGCATCCCTCCAAGCTGGCGGCCATCTGGTCAAGTGCGAGCCACACGTCGACTGCGCGCCAGTGACTCCGCACGGTAATGGTCGGGTAAGGGGGATGGCAATGGGGCCCGGGCGTCTACTGCCGTAAGTCGTTGCCCTGGGGAACCAGCGGAACGAGCCCGCGCCGCTATCCCTTCCGTTGGCCCTGACGAG
>JBJOLT010000081.1:0-3498 GCA_046045415.1 Chloroflexota bacterium
GCTCGCGGAAGGGGATCGCGAGCGGGTCTTCGATCGCCTCGGCAAGGGCTGCGAGCCCCGAACCGAGGACGATCCCGACCCGCGGCCGGATGTCGCTCCGCGCGCGGACCGTCCGCTCGAGCGCGTCGAGGATCCGCGGGAGGTCGGCCGGGACGATCGGGCGGGGCGCGCCGGGGTCGCTCATCCGGGGGATGGTCGCACGCCGGGCGCGGGGTCGGGGCGCCGGGCGGGACGATCGGGCGAGGCCGCGAGGCCAGGGTCGCGGCGCTGGGCGGACGGCAGGCCGCGGGGCTAGGGTCGCGGCGCTGGGCGGCCGGCAGGCCGCGGGGCCAGGGTCGCGAGGCCGCCGGGCCGCCGGGCCGCCGGCAACTCGCGGTGCCAGACCGCCGGCAACTCGCGGTGCCAGACCGCCGGCAACTCGCGGCGCCGGGGCGCCGTCACGCGGTGCCGGGCCGCCGGCAGCTCGCGGTGCCGGGGCGCCGTCACGCGGCGCGGAAAAGGAAACGCCCGGGGAGGCCCGCCAAGCGAAGGGACCCTTGATGTGATCTCGGGCCTCTTCGGTTCAGCCAGCCCCTCCGGGCAAGACCAACGATAGGCTGGCACCCGGCGCGGCACAATCGGGTTCTCCACGAACTTCGCCGGCTGCGGCGTCGGGTTGTCCACCGATCTCGGGGTCGTGTGGACGCGCGGTGGATGGACCGCACGGTGGTCAGCCCCCGATCGCGAACATCTCCACCTTCGGAAGCCCGCGCGTCTCGGCCGAGCGGAGCTCGGAGTAGCGGTCGGTCCGAGCACGCCAGACCGCTCCGATCGCCGCTGCGAGCTCCTCGTCCGACGCGCCGCCGCGGAGGAGCGACTTGAGCTCCGTCCCGCCCGCCGCGAAGAGGCACGTGTAGAGGGTCCCCTCGGCGGAGATCCGCGCCCGGGTGCAGGAGCCGCAGAACGGCTGGGTGACGGACGAGATCACGCCGACCTCGCCCCCGCCGTCCTTGTACCGCCAGCGGTCGGCGACCTCGCCGGGGTAGTTCGGTGCGACCGACTCGAGCGGGAGGACCGCGTCGATCGCGGCGACGATCTCGGCCGCCGGGACGACCTCGTCGAGCCGCCACCCGTTCGCGGTGCCGACGTCCATGTACTCGATGAAGCGGAGGATGAAGCCGCGCTCCCTCGCCCACCGAGCCATCGGGACGATCCCCGTCTCGTTCACCCCGCGCCGGACGACCGCGTTCACCTTCAACGGCGCATCGGGGCCACCGAAGCCGGCCTCGACCGCCGCGTCGATCCCGTCGAGGACCCGCGCGACCGGGAAGTCGATCCCGTTCATCGCCCGGAACGTCGCGTCGTCGAGCGAGTCGAGGCTGACGGTGAGCCGGCGGAGGCCCGCCTCGCGGAGCGGCGCTGCGAGCGGCCGGAGCGCGCTCCCGTTCGTCGTGAGCGTCAGGTCGAGCGGCTCGCCGTCGGGCCGGCGGATCGCCGCGAGGAGCCGGATGAGGGACGGGAGGTCGCGCCGGACGAGCGGCTCGCCCCCGGTGATCCGGAGCTTCTCGACGCCGAGGCCGGCGAAGATCCTCGCGACCCGCTCGATCTCCTCGAAGGTGAGGATCTCCCCGTGCGGGAGGAACGCATGGTCCGGCCCGAAGATCTCCTTCGGCATGCAGTACGTGCAGCGGAAGTTGCAGCGGTCGGTGATCGAGATCCGGAGGTCGTGGACCCGGCGGCCGAGACGGTCGAGCGGCAGCCCGCCTCCCGCGGACCCCCCATCCGGCACTTCTCGCCTCTCGTCCATTCGTATATCGTACGCGCACGCTCGAAAGCGCCCTGGGGCGAGTACGACCGGGTCGTCCGACCGGTACCTCCGGGTGCCTCACCCGAGCCACGGTGCCTGCCTAGCATCGCCGGGCCGGGTGAGCCCCTCCCTCGCCCCTCGCCAGGAGAAGAGATGCGGATCCTCAGGACGGAGGCGGCGCGCGCCGAAGCGGCGCAGATCGTCCCCGAGCCGTCGGCGGCCGACCCCGAGCCGTCGCCGAAGCCGGAGCGTCCCGCGAGCCTGCTCGCCGACTTCACGCGCGTCATGCGGATCGCCGCGGAGAGCGAGCGCGACGAGGCGCTCGAACGCCATCGCGCCGACGCCGACACGGTCCGCGCCTGGCTCACGAACCACGGCGCCGAGCGCGAAGCCGCCATCCTCGCGGAGGCCGAGGCGGCGATCGCCCGGATCCGCGACGAGGCGGAGCGGCGGGTCGCGGAGCGCGTGGCGCTGCTCCACCAGCGGACCGCCGAGGCGAAGGCGCACGTCGCCGCCCAGATCGCGCACGTCGACGAGGTCGTCGCGCGCTACCGGGACGACCTCGAGCACTTCACCCGGCGTCTCGAGGAGACGACCGACCCGACCGCGTTCGCGGCGCTCGCCGCCGCGATCCCCGCGCCGCCGCCCTTCGAGCTGCCGCCCGTCGAGCCGCTCCCCGAGGTGCCGGCCGCCGATGCGTCCGTCGCCGCCGACGGACCTCCTGCCGCCGAACCGGCCGCGATCGACGACGGCGCCGCCGTCTCGTTCCTCCCCGCGGTGATCGACGCCGACGCGGCGTCGTCCGCGACGGTGGCGGCACCGGTGCCCGATGCCCCGATCACCCTGGGTGCCCCGATGGCGCCCGCCGCCGAGGCCGCCGAGGTGGCCGAGGTAGACGAGGTGGCCGCACCCGCCGCGGCCGCAGACGCTGTAGCCGCTTCCGCCGCAGCCGAACCGGCCGCAGCCGCGCCGGCCGCCGCACCCGCCGCAGCCGCCCCGGAACAGCCGTTCGCCTGGCCGGCCCCCGCGGTCGTCCCGCCCCCGTCGATCGACTGGCCGGACGAGCCGGTGGAAGTCCGCCCGCAGGCCCCGGCCCCCGCGGCCCCGGCCCCGACGCCCGCGGCTCCGGTGCCCGCTTCGCACGCCGCGCCCGCCCCCGCCCGCCCCGCGGGCGGCCCGAGCACCACGTCGCAGGGCGTCGCGACGACGCACCTCCGCGCGTACGGCCTCTTCAGCCTCGCGGGGGTCGCCCACCTCAAGCAGCAGCTCGCGCGCCGGGCCGGCGTCCAGTCGATCTCGGTCACGTCGGACCCCGACGGCGCCTTCGTCTTCTCCGTCGTCCACCACGCGGGGCTCGATCTGGCCGAGGCGATCGTCACGCTCGAGGCCTTCGCGCCGAGGATCGACGCCGCCGAGGGCGACGTCGTCAGGGTGACCGTCAAGGATCCGGACGGCGTCGCATGAGCCGCCGCCGGACGACCGTTCCGGCCGGACCCCGGGCGCTCGCGGCCCTCACGCCGTTCGACGGCGCGCCGATCGACGGGATCGAGTCGCTCCGCGCGCTCCTCGGGGGCCGGGACGACCTCCTCAGCGGGATCCTCGGTGACGACGCGCCCGCGCGTCCGGGACGACGCGGTCTAGTCGGCCGCCTCGCCAGGGCTCGCGCCGGCCGCTGACCCACCGTCGGCCGCCGGCCCACCGGCGTTCGACGC
>JBJOLT010000068.1:0-19617 GCA_046045415.1 Chloroflexota bacterium
TCGTCCTCGTCCTACTCCGCCGGCGACGCGATCTCGCTCGACAGCGGGGCGACCGTGGTCTTGGACCACGTCCTCATCGTCGGCTCGGGCGCGGCCGGCGACTGCGACATCGCCACATCCAGCGTCACCGACGTGGGTGGGTCGGTGGAGACGGGGACCACGTGCCTCGGCGCGTCCCCGACCGGCCCCGATTCCACCTCGGGGGTCCCGCGGGTCGAGGTGAGCCTCGGCACGTTCGCCGATCACGGCGGGCCCACCTGGACCTACTCGCTGAGCGACGGCAGCATCGCCATCGACATCAGCGACGGCCCCTGCACGGTGGCGACCGACCAGCGCGGCAGGACGCGGCCGGCGGGCCCCGGCTGCGACGCCGGTGCGTACGAGGCGCCCTTCGTCGTCACGCCGGCGTACAACGGTCCGTGGTGGATCAACAGCTCCGGGGCCGTGGCGAACCTCTCGGTCGCCGCGACGATCTCGCCGCCTGCGGCCGGCTGCACGCTCGTGTTCGAATTCTCTGGCGGGATCTGGACGACCTCGGGCGCGACTAGCGAGACGACCTCCTTCACGACCTCGGGGACGAGCCGTTCGGACGGGACGGCGACCGCCCCGCTCTCGAACGTCCGGCTCGGCATCTACGACGTCACCGTCACGGTCAGCGGTGCGTGCTCGGCGACGGAGGCCGCGACCGGCACGCTCGCCGTCCTGCCCGGGACCGTGCCGAAGGGGGCGGTCGGCGGCGGTTCGTACCGCCTCTCCGACACCGGTGGCTGGGCGAAGAACAGTTTCGGGTCGATCGTCAGCCTCTCCTCCTCGTACAACAAGCGGACCGGCGTGACGACGACGACGACGAGGGGCCAGATCGTCTGGAGCTCGGATGCCGACAACTCGCAGGGCTCGTCCGGCTGGCGGCTGAAGGACGCCTTCATCCGGTCGACGACCGACGGGAGCTCGATCTGGCAGCCGTTCGTCTGCCCGAACACCGTGGGCTCGGCGTCGCCGAACTCGAACCCGAAGTGCGGCCGGTTCACCCGGACCGCGCTCCTCGAGGAGCGGACCGTCGCGGGCGGATGGGTCCCGAGCGGGTACGGCACGAGCGGCCTCGTGACGTACACGGTCACGGTCTACGACGGCGGCTCGCTCACGACCTGTCAGCGGAAGCAGTGCCGGACGACCGAGCTCGCGGACTGGTTCGGGCTGACGATCGTCGGGGTCCCCGCACCGACGAGTGCAGCGGACCCGGTTCCGCAGGTGGGGGTCCCGGCGAGGCTCAGGATCGGCTCGGCCCGGGTCTTCTGATCCGGAGCTCGAGGATGTCAACGCGAGGCCGCCCCCGTCCCGGGGGCGGCCTCGTTGCGTCCCGGCTCGGCCCGGCTATCCTCCGCGGGTGACCCTCTACTCGCTCGACGAGCTCCGCGACCTTTCCGCACCCGCGCTCCTCCTCGCCTTCGACGGGTGGGTCGACGCGGGCTCGGCGGCGACGACGGCGGCGGGGAGGGTCGCGGAGCGTGCCGAGATCGTCGGCCGCTTCGCCCCCGACCTCCTCTACGACTACCGGGCGCGCCGCCCCACGCTCGTCATCCTCGACGGCCGCCCCGCCGATCTCACCTGGCCCGAGCTGACGATCCGTCGCCGCAGGATCGGGGAGCGGGATCTCTTCGTCATCGTCGGGCCGGAGCCGGACTTCCGGTGGCGCGAGCTCTGCGACGCGTCCCTCGAGCTCGCGAGGCGGCTCGGCATCGTGGAGTGGATCACGGTCGGATCGATCCCCGCGGCCGTTCCGCACACGCGGGCCGTCCCGATCCTCGGGACGCAGTCGGAGACCGGGCTGCTCGCCGAGGGCGTGGCGCCGGGCCCGGACGGGCTCCTCACCGTCCCCGCCGCCGCCGTCTCCGTGATCGACCACGCGATCGCGGCCGCCGGGATCCCCGCGGTGGGCTACTTCGCGCAGATCCCGCACTACGTCTCGGGAGAGTATCCGCTCGCCGCGGCGGAGCTCCTCCGCGCCCTCTCGCGCCATCTCCGCTACGACCTTGCGTCGAGCGCCGTCGACGACGAGGCGCGGCTCCTCCGGACGCGGCTCGACGCGGCGACCGCCGCCGACGAGCAGACCCGGAGCTACGTCGAGCGGATGGAGGCGATGGTGGACGAGGCGCGCCGCCCGGCCGGTGACGACCTGATCGCCGAGATCGAGCGCTTCCTCCGCGAGGGGGGTGGCGGCGGCGACCGCGGCGGCGAGGAGCGGCTCGGGGACTAGGGCTGCGGCCGGCGCCGCGGGCGGCTCACCGGGAGCAGGAGACGTCCGTCTCGCTGTAGCCGGCGCGGTTCACGAGATAGAGGTGGAGGGTCACGGTCGTCGACCCGGTCTGCTGGCTGGTCGAGATCGAGCCGCTCCCGGTCCTGAGCTCGAGCCGGCCCGGCTTCTCGGACGCGATGTACGGCGTCGCGTCGTTCTCGTCGACGTCGAGGGCCTCGAGGGTCGGCTTCCCGTCCGTCTGGGAGAGCTCGTAGCTGACGCGCCACTCGCCGCCGAAGTAGTCGCAGACGACCGAGCCCGAGACCGGGATCGGGACGCCACGTCCGTAGGCCGCGGCCGTCGGGGCGAGCGCGAGGCTCGCGACGAGCGCGGCGACCGGGACGAGGCGGGCGAGGCGGGTCGAGTCGGCGGGGCGCATCCGGTCCTCCGGGGTCACTGCAGGTGTATCCCGACCCCCCGACGATAGCCGATGCGGCGCGCGTCGTCCGTCGGCCGCCCGGCCGCCGCCCGCTCTGCTACCCTTCGGCCATCCTTTGCGCCGGTCCCGAGAGGCCGGCAACGCCGGTCCAGAGAGGCCGGAAGGAGGCAGGTCGATCGTGCTCGCGCGCGCCCGCCGCGACCACCCGGGCATCCCGCCCGCGATCCCTCCGTCCCCCGTGACCGCCTCCCCACCGGGTCCGCCCCTCCCGTACGCCGATGCGATCGTCGACCCGCGCGTCGGCGACCTCGGCCCGGCGCTCCTCGCCCTCGCCGACGGGACGGTCTTCCCCGGGATCGCCTTCGGCGCCCCGGTCGCGTCGGGTGGCGATCTCGTCGTCAACACGAGCCAGACCGGCTACCAGGAGGTCTGCACCGACCCCTCGTACGCGGGCCAAGTCGTCGTCATGACCTACCCGCTCATCGGCAACTACGGGCGGATCCTCGCGGACGACCAGTCGGAGCACCCGTGGCTCCGGGCGCTCGTCGTCGCGAACGCGACCGCCGCGGTCGCCGAGCAGGCGGCGCAGCTCGCCGCGCTCCTCCGCGGGGCGGGGATCCCCGCGATCGCCGGGGTCGACACCCGGGCGCTCGCCCGCCACCTTCGCGAGCACGGCTCGGTCCCGGGGCTCGTCACCGCGCCCGGCGAGCTCGACCCCGCCGCCGCGGTCGCGGCGGCGCGCGCCCTGCCGCGCTGGGAGGATCAGGACTTCGTCGCGCAGGTCTCGCCCGCGGCGGCGCGCGACATCGGCGACCCGGCGGACGGCGGACCGCTCGTCGGGATCGTCGACTTCGGGCTGAAGGCGAACATCATCGCGAGCCTCCGCCGGCGCGGCGCCCGGATCCGGGTCCTCCCGCACACCGCGACCCCGGCCGAGGCGCTCGCCCCGGATCTCGACGGGCTCGTCCTCTCGCCCGGACCCGGCGATCCGGCCCGGCTCGACGGCCCCGTGGCGCTCGCCCGTGCCGCGATCGCCGACGGCCGGCCGCTCCTCGGGATCTGCCTCGGCCACCAGATCGTCGCCCGGGCCGCCGGCGCCGAGACCCGGCGGCTCCGCTTCGGACACCACGGCGCGAACCACCCGGTCCGCGACACGGAGAGCGGCTTCGTCCAGGTGACCGCCCAGAACCACGAGGTGACCGTCGTCGCGGAGTCGCTCCCCGCGACGAGCGGCTTCGTCGTCAGCCAGGTGAACCTCAACGACGGGACGGTGGAGGGACTCCGCCACCGCGAGCTCCCGATCGAGACGGTCCAGTACCACCCGGAGGGCGCGCCGGGGCCGCTCGACGCCCTCGCGGTCTTCGACCGGTTCGTCGCCGCGCTCGCCGCACGGGGCGCCGGGTGAGCCGCCGGTGAGCGACCGATGAGCGGGCGGCGGAAGCCGGCGTCGGTCCTGATCCTCGGCTCCGGGCCGGTCGTCATCGGCCAGGCGGCCGAGTTCGACTACGCGGGGACGCAGGCGTGCCGGGCGCTCCGCGCGGAGGGGGTCCGGACGATCCTCGTCAACTCGAACCCGGCGACGATCATGACCGACCCACAGGTCGCCGACGCGGTCTACCTCGAGCCGCTCACCGTGGAGGCGGTCGAGGCGGTGATCGCGAAGGAGCGGCCCGAGGGCCTGCTCGCCGGGCTCGGCGGCCAGACGGCGCTCAACCTCGCGGTCGCGCTCAGCCGCGCCGGGGTCCTCGAGCGCCACGGGGTCAGGCTCCTCGGGACGCCGCTCGGCGCGATCGAGATGGCGGAGGACCGCGAGCTCTTCCGCGACCTCCTCGACCGGATCGGCCAGCCGTACGCCCCGAGCTTCATCGTCGAGGGGGCGACGCCCGCCGAGCGCGACGCCTCGGCCGACCGGGCGCTCGTCGAGATCGGCCTCCCGGCGATCGTCCGGCCCGCCTTCACGCTCGGGGGGACGGGCGGCGGGATCGTCGAGACCGAGGCGGCGTACCGCGAACGGGTCCGCGCCGGGCTCCGCGCGAGTCCGATCGGCCAGGTGATGGTGGAGCGCTGCCTCGTCGGCTGGCAGGAGATCGAGTACGAGGTGATGCGCGACGCCGCCGACACGTGCATCGCGGTCTGCTCGATGGAGAACGTCGACCCGCTCGGGGTCCACACCGGCGACTCGATCGTCGTCGCCCCGGTCCAGACGCTCCCCGACGTCGTCCACCAGCGGCTCCGGAGCGCGGCGCTCGCGATCATCCGGGCGCTCGGGGTCGAGGGGGGCTGCAACGTCCAGTTCGCCCTCTCGCCCGACTATGCGGACTACGCCGTGATCGAGGTGAACCCGCGGGTGAGCCGCAGCTCGGCACTCGCGTCGAAGGCGACCGGCTACCCGATCGCCCGGGTCGCGGCGCAGATCGCGACCGGCCTCACGCTCGCGGAGATCCCGAACGTGGTCACCGGGACGACGGTCGCCGCCTTCGAGCCCGCGCTCGACTACGTCGTCGTCAAGCTCCCGCGCTTCCCCTTCGACAAGTTCCCGACCGCCGACCGCTCGCTCGGGAGCCAGATGAAGGCGACCGGCGAGGTGATGGCGATCGACCGTACGTTCGGCTCGGCGCTCAACAAGGCGCTCCGCGGCCTCGAGCAGGCCGGGGCGGGTCCGCTCGCCGAGGATCCCGCCTGGGGGCCCACCCTCGCGTACCTCGCCGCGGTCTACGCGGGCGACGGCGGCGCGGCCGACGGCGGCGCGGCCGACGACGAGCCGATCCGCTGGGTCGGGGAGGGGGGCGAGCGCTGCGAGTCGACCCGCCACGCCGAGCGCGTAGCGGCGCCGGTCGTCCTCAAGCGCTTCCTTGCCCCGTCCGACAGCCGGCTCTGGCGGATCCTCGGCCTCCTCCGCCGCGGCGTCCCCGGCGCGACGGTCCACGAGGCGACCGGGATCACGACGTGGTTCCTCTCCGAGCTCGAGCGCTCGGTCGCGATCGAGACGGCGACGACGGCCGCGGGGGCGCGGATCGCCGACCCGGCGGACGCGGCGGCGATGACCCTCCTCGCGACGGCGAAGCGCGCCGGCTTCGGCGACCGCGAGCTAGCGGGGCTCGCCGGGGTCGAGGCGGGCGCGATCCGCACGGCACGGCTCGCGGTGGGGCTCGTCCCGGGCTACGCGATGGTCGACACGTGCGCGGCGGAGTTCGCCGCGGAGACGCCGTACTTCTACTCGACGTACGCCGCCGCGGGCTCCGTCCCCGAGGCGCTCCCGGTGGAGCGGGAGGCGGCGCTCGTCATCGGCTCCGGCCCGGTCCGGATCGGCCAGGGGATCGAGTTCGACTACTGCGCGGTCCACGCGGCCGAGACGCTCCGCCGGCTCGGCTGGCGCGCCGTGATGATCAACTCGAACCCCGAGACCGTCTCCACCGACTTCGATGCCTCGTCGCGGCTCTACTTCGAGCCGCTCGACCCCGAGTCGGTCAGGAGCGTCATCGATGCCGAGACGGGTCCCGGTGACGGCCCGCTGCCGGTCTTCGTCCAGTTCGGCGGCCAGACGCCGCTCAACCTCGCCGCGCCGCTCGCGGCCGCCGGCGTCCCGCTCCTCGGCGCCGACCTCGAGGCGATCGACCAGGCGGAGGAGCGGACCCGGTTCGCCCTCCTCCTCGACCGCCTCGGGATCCCGCAGCCGGAGGGAGGGATGGCGCATTCGGTCGAGGAGGCGCTCACGCTCGCGGAGCGGATCGGCTACCCGGTGATCGTCCGTCCGTCGTTCGTCATCGGCGGGCTCGCGATCGACTTCTGCTACTCGCCCGAGGACCTCGTCCGCCAGCTCGCCGTCGCGACGATCGTCGACCCGGAGCGGCCGGTGCGGATCGACCGCTACCTCGAGGGGATCGAGGTGGACGTCGACGCGGTCTCCGACGGCGAGACCGTCCTCATCCCGGGGCTCCTCGAGCACGTCGAGCGCGCCGGGGTCCACTCGGGCGACTCGGTCGGGGTCTTCCCCCCGCAGGGGGTCTCCGCCGGGGACCGCGAGCTGATCGTCGCGACGATGGAGCGGATCGTCAGGGCGCTCGGCGCGCGCGGCCTCGTCAACGCGCAGTTCATCGTCCGCGACGACGGCGTCTACCTCATCGAGGTGAACCCGCGCGCCTCCCGGACCGTCCCGTTCCTCTCGAAGGTGACCGGTGTCCCGATGGTGGAGCTCGCCGTCCGGATCGCCCTCGGCGCGACCCTCCCCGCGCTCGGGTGGCGAGGCGGGCTCCTCCCGCCGCCCGACTTCGTCGCGGTGAAGGCGCCCGCCTTCTCGACCGCGAAGCTCCGCGGCGTCGATCCGTCGCTCGGGCCGGGGATGCAGTCGACCGGGGAGGTGATCGGGATCCACACCGATCCGAAGGTCGCGCTCGCGAAGGCACTCCTGGGCGCCGCGCTCGTCCCGCCGCGCGCCCGGCCGGGCGAGGCGGCACCGGTCGCGCTCCTCTCGATCGCGGACCGGGACAAGCCGCAGCTTCTCCGCCTCGCCGCCGCGCTCGCCGCCGCCGGATACCGGCTCGCAGCGACCCCGGGGACGGCCGAGATGTTAGCCCGTGGCGGCTACCAAGCGGCGATCGTCGCGAAGATCGGGGAGCCTGCGACCGCGGAGCGGCCGGGGATCGTCGAGACGATCGAGGCGGGCGCGGTCCGGCTCGTCGTCAACACGCCGACGCCGCGATCCGGCCCGGTCCGCGACGCCGCCGAGATCAGGCTCGCGGCGACCGCGGAGGGGATCCTCTGCCTCACCGCGATCGAGACCGCGGTCGCGGCCGCGGAGGCGCTCGACCCGGCGGTCCTCGGGCGGCTCGCCGAGGTCCGCTCGCTGAACGACTGGGTCCCGGTGCCGGCCCGGTCGTGAAGATCCGCGCCGGCCGCGCGCGCGAATATCGGGTATGAGCCAAAGCAGCACCACCATCTCCTACGGCGCCGACGGGTATCGCCCGGGCGCCTGCAACATCGGACCCGCGGAGGTCGCGCGCCGGCGCATCGCCGCGATCGTCGCGGTCGTCTCCACCGTCGCGATCGCCGCGACGCTCGTCGCGATCGGGGCCGACGCGACGACCCGGCTCCTCATCGTCTTCCCGCTCGCCGGGACGCTCGTCGCGATCGGGCAGGCGCGGAGCCGCTTCTGCGTCGCCTACGCGCGGGCCGGGCGCCGGAACTTCGGCGCGCTCGGCGCGACCGAGGCGGTCGAGGACGAGGCTGCCCTCCGGGCGGACCGCGCGCGGGCGAACCGGATGATCCTCAACTCCGCGATCGGCGGGATCTTCGGCGCGGTCCTCTTCTCGGCGCTCCCGCTCTAGCCGGGCGACCGGGGAGCGCCGGGGCCGGGCCCGCGGGCCGCCCGGTGCTACGATCGGAGCGCCCCCACCTCCCCACGGAGCCGTCGATGCCCGCCCCGGTTCGCTACACGGATCATCGCCTCCAGAACGGGCTCCGCGTCCTCGTCGCCGAGGACCGCCGCGTCCCGGTCGCCGCCGTGAACATCTGGTACGGCGTCGGATCGAAGCACGAGGTCGCCGGCAAGACCGGCTTCGCCCACCTCTTCGAGCACGTGATGTTCCAGGGCTCGCGGAACGTGACGAAGGCTGAGCACGCCTCGCTCATCCAGGCGGTGGGCGGGACGATGAACGGGACGACGTGGCTCGACCGGACGAACTACTTCGAGACCGTCCCGTCGCACCGGCTGGAGCTCGCGCTCTGGCTGGAGGCGGACCGGATGGGGACGCTCCTCGACGCGCTCAGCCAGGAGAACCTCGACAACCAGCGCGAGGTCGTGAAGAACGAGAAGCGCTGGTCCTACGACAACCGGCCGTACGGGTCGTGGGCGCACAAGCTCCAGGCGCACCTCTATCCGTCGGGCCACCCGTACCACCACCCGACGATCGGTTCGATGGAGGATCTCGACGCCGCGTCGCTCGAGGACGTCGCGAGCTTCTTCCGGACCTGGTACGCGCCGAACAACGCGGTCCTCTCGGTCGTCGGCGACGTCGAGGAGGCCGAGGTCCTCCGCTGGGCCGAGCGCCACTTCGGCTGGATCGCGCCGAACCCGGCGCTCCCGCGCCTCGGCGACACCTCGCTCCCCCCGACGCTCGGCCGCGAGATCCGCGAGGTCGTGGAGGACGCCGTCCCGCTCCCGCGGGTCTACCTCGGCTTCCGCGCCCCGCGGCTCGCCGATCCCCGGCTCGACGCGCTCGACGTCGCGGGCCAGATCCTCGCGGGCGGGAAGGGGAGCCGGCTCTACGTCCGGCTCGTCCGGCGCGAGCGGCTCGCCCAGGACGTCGCGCTCTTCTCGCTCGGACTCGTCGAGGGGGCGTCGATGACGATCGGCTGGGCGACCGTCCGGCCCGGCGTCGAGATCGAGCGGGTGGAGGCGGCGTACCTCGAGGAGCTCGAGCGGCTCACCCGGGAGCCCGTGAGCGACGACGAGCTCGCCCGGGCGCGGGCGCTCATCGAGACGGACGAGCTCGCGGCGCTCCAGCGGGTGGACGAGCGGGCGGACCGGCTCTCGATGTACGCGACGCTCCTCGACGACCCGGACCTCGTGAACCGGCAGCTCGACCGCTACCTCTCCGTCACGCCCGAGCGGATCCTCGAGGCGGCGCGCGACGTCTTCCATGCCGGGAACCGCGCGGTCCTCACGTACGTCCCCGCGGCCGGCGGCGAACCTGCGGGCGGCGACGCGACGGGCGGCGACGCGACGGGAGGTGCGGCATGAGCGCGACCCCCACCGGCCCGAGCCCCGATCGGCCGCTCCCCGGGACGCCGCGACCGTACGACTTCCCCCGCTTCGAGCGGGAGCGGCTCTCGAACGGGATGACGCTCATCGCCGTCCCGCTCCCCGGGCGGCCGCTCGTCAGCGCGTCGCTCGTCCTCCCCGCGGGTGCCGCCGACGAGCCCGCGGAGCTCGGCGGCGCGACGGTCCTCGCCGCTCGCGCCGTCTCCGAGGGGACCGAGCGGTACGACGCGCTCGCCCTCACCGAGGCGAGCGAGCGGCTCGGGGCCTCGCTCCACGCGGAAGCCGGCTGGGACTCCTTCTCCCTCGGGGTCGACGTCGCCGCCTCGCGGCTCAGTCCGGCGCTCGAGCTCCTCGCGGAGATGGCGATCCGCCCGACCTTCCCGGAGCACGAGGTGGCGCGGCTCCGCGACGAGCGGCTGAACGACATCCTCCAGGCGCACGCCGACCCGCGGCGGCGGGCCGACGAGGCGTTCGTCGACGCGATCTACACCGAGGACTCCCCGTACCACCGCCCGGCGTCGGGGCGCCGCGAGACCGTCGCCGGACTGACCCGGGACGCGCTCGAGCGGACGTATCGGCGCGCCGCCGACCCGTCGCGGATGACGCTGATCGTCGGTGGCGACATCGCCGGCATCGATCTCCGCGCCGCGGCGGAGCGCCTCTTCGGCGGCTGGCGGGCCGCGCCCGGCGCGGCCGCGGGTGGCCCGATCGCCGTCCGGTCGCGCCTCTCCGGCCGGCTCGTCCGGATCCACCACCGGCCGGGCTCGGTCCAGACCGAGATCCGGATCGGCCACGTGGGACTCCCGCGCCTCATCCCGGACTACCACGCCGTCTCCGTCATGAGCGCGATCCTCGGCGGGCTCTTCGCCTCGCGCCTGAACATGAAGATCCGCGAGGAGAAGGGGTACGCGTACGGGGCGGCGGCGGGCTTCGACCTCAGACGCGCCGCCGGTCCGTTCGGGGCACGCGCCGCGGTGAACACCGAGGTGACGGCCCCGGCGATCGCCGACATCCTCGCGGAGCTCGAGCGGATGCGCGTCGCCCCGGTGACCGACGACGAGCTCGCGGCGGCGCGCGACTTCCTCGTCGGCGTCTTCCCGCTCCGCTTCGAGACGCCCGGTCCGGTCGTCGGCGCGATCGGCGGGATCGTCGTCCAGGGGCTCCCCGACGACGAGCTCGCCCGCTACCGCCCCGCGATCGAGGCGGTGACCGTCGCCGACGTCCTCGCGGCGGCCCGCGCCCACCTCGACGTCGACGGCGCGGCGATCGTCCTCGTCGGCGACGCCGACCGGATCGCCGGCGAGCTCGAGGGGTCGCTTGGCCCGGTCGAGGTGGTCCGCGACGCGGGCCCCGAGCTCGAGGGGCCGCTCGAGGGGGTCGACGACGAGGCCGGTCCGGTCGTCGGGGACGGGTCGGCGGGGTGATCGTCGTCGTCGGGACGCTCGCGTACCGGCCGGCGGCCGGCGGGGCGGCCGGCGCACCGGCCGGGCGTGCGGCGGCGATCGCCCGGGCCGCCGTCACGGCAGGGGCCGAGGTCCAGGTCGTCGGGCGGATCGGCGGCGATGCCGCGGGGGATGCGCTCGTCGTCGCGCTCGGTCGCGAGGGGATCGGCCACACCGCGCTCCTTCGCGACGCCGTCCACCCGACGCCGCTCGCCGCGGCGGACGGGGCGGATCCCGCCACGGCGCCCACGGACGCGCCCGGCGAGGCGGTCCCGCACCGGCCGCTCGAGCCCGCCGATGCCGAGCTCGCGCTCCGCTACCTCCCGGGGGCGCGCGTCGTCGTCGCCGCGGACCCGCTCGAGCCGCCGGTCCTCGCGGCGGTCGTCGCGGGCTCCTCGTTCGCGACGGCCCACCTCGTCGCCGTCGTCACGGAGCCGCGCGCCCCGGGCGTCCCGGACGAGGCGACCGTCCTCGTCGCGCCCCGCGAGGACCCGGGCGACGGCTTCGCCCGTCTCGTCGGCGCGTACGCCGCCGGCCTCGACGCGGGGACGGAGCCCGGTCTCGCGTTCCGCGAGGCGGTCGCGGCGACCGGCTGGGAGCGGGCGGGCGAGGGATGAGCGGCCACCCCGATCCCGCCGTCGGCGGGCCGCTCGACCGCGGTGCCGCCCTCGCGCTCCTCGATCGGGCCGAGGAGCTCCTCGACGCAGGCGAGCCGGAGGAGGCCCTTCGCCACTATCGGCGCGTCGTCGGCTTCGACGATCCGTCGATCACCGCCGCCGCCCTCCTCGGGATCGGGACGTCGCTCCTCCGCGCGGACCGCGAGGACGAGGCGATCGACGCGTGGCGAGCCGTCCTCGAGCTCCCCGAGACCCAGGGGACGTATCTCGCGCTCCGCCAGCTCGCGGCGGCGTACGTCCGGACCGACCGCCTCCGCGAGGCCGTGACGGCCTACCGCGAGGCGGAGCGACGGGCGCCAGCGGAGGACCGGGCGGAGATCGCCGCGCGACTCGGCTGGCTGACGAAGGAGCTCGGGGACGAGCGGGGGTCCGGCCGCTACTTCCGGCGGAGCCGCTCGACGGCCGGCGCGAGGCCGGCGCTCACGTACGTGATGATCGGGGTGACGATCGCCGTCTCGGTGCTCGCCAGCCTCCCGGGGTTCGACTTCCTCTACGACCTCCTCCAGCTCGACAAGCGCGCGGTGGCGGAAGGGGAGTACTGGCGGCTCGCGACCTGCATGCTCCTCCACGCCCCGCTCTTCGGGAACCCGCTCCACCTCATCTTCAACATGTACGCGCTCTCGTTCGCGGGCGGGCTCGTGGAGCGCCTCTACGGGGCGCGGACGATGTTCGCGATGTACCTCGTGACGGGGGTCGCCGCCTCGACCGCCTCGTTCGTGTTCGGGAGCGAGATCCCGTCCGTCGGCGCCTCGGGGGCGATCTTCGGGACCTTCGGGATCCTCGTCGCGGCCGCCCGTGCCCACCGGCCGATCGTCGACCGCGAGAGCCAGGCCGTCCTCGGGCAGATCGGCGTCCTCGTCCTCATCAACCTCGTCCTCGGGTTCGTCATCCCGCGGGTCGACACGTGGGCGCACATCGGCGGCCTCGTCGCGGGGCTCTGGCTCGGGGTCGTCGTCGTCCCCGGCCGCGTCCGGACGCTCGCCGGGCTCTGGCGGCGCGGCGGCGACCACGATCCGGCCGGGCCCGCGATCGTCGCGCTCCTCGGGCTGCTCGCGCTCGTCGCGCTCATCGCCGTCGGCCTCGCGGCCGGGACCGCGTTCCGGCTCGCGACCGGCTAGGCGCGCGCCTCCTCGGAGAGCGAGTCGCCGAGGACGGCCCGGAGGCGGAGGAGCGCGGTCCGGATCCTCGTCTTCGCCGTCCCGAGCGGGATCGAGAGCCGTTCCGCGACCTCCACGTGGGTGAGGCCTGAGAAGAACGCGAGCTCGAGCGCCTCGCGCTGCGCGGGAGGGAGCGTCGCGATCGCCTCGAGGACCGCCTCGCGCCGGATGCGCAGCCACGCCTCGTGGTCGACGTCGTCGGGCGCCTCCTCGATCTCGAGGTCGACGTCGGCGGTCCGCTTCCGGACGTTCGCCTCCCGCCGGACGAGGTCGATCGCCTTGTGGCGGGCGAGCGAGAAGAGCCACGCGGGGACGCTCCCCTTCGCGGGGTCGAAGCGACCGGCGTCGCGCCAGACGGCGACGAAGACCTCCTGGACGACGTCCTGCGCGAACCGCTCGGCGCCGGTCACCTGGTACGCGAGCGAGTGGAGGGCGCTCCCGTACCGCTGGTAGAGCTCCTCGACGGCCCGCTCGTCGCGGTCGCGGATCCGGACGAAGAGCGCCGCCTCCTCGATCCGGCGCTCGGCCTGATCGTCGGCGCGCCGGTCGGCGACTGGCGTCTGGGGCACTCGGTCGGTCACACGTGCTCCGTGGGCGCGAGGGCATGGTGGTCGCCGGGCGGCTGCTCCGTGGGGTGAGTATACGGGCGCCACGAGGGGCTCCCGAGCGCGGCGCACCCGGCGCGCCCTGGGCGTACGATCGGCCGCGTGTTCGCCACCCTCCACGGCCCGCTCCCGCTCGACCTCGATCCGCGGTCGCCGCTCGACGCGCGGCTCAGGGCCGCGGTCGAACTCCAGGTGGGGGCGGGGATGGGCCTCCTGACGGACGGCGGGCTCCACGCCGCGGACCCGGTCGCCGACGGCCTCGCGGCGCTCGGTCTCGGCGTGGGCGACGGGGCCGGGGGCGACGGGGCCGCCGGTGGCGCCGGGCGGGCGGGCGATCACCCCGAGCCCCGGCCGGCCGACGGCCGCCACCTCGCCGCGTGGCGGTCGACCGTCGCGGCCGCAGCGGAGAGCGCCGGTAGCGCCGGGAGCGCCGGGAGCACGGAGCGCCCCGACGGGATGGCCGCCCCGGCCTCCGGCCCGCACCCGGTCGCCGCGACGATCGTCGGGCCGTACACGCTCGCGCGCGCCGCGGCGCCCGGGGCGCCACCCGCCGCACGCGCCCGCCTCGCCGCCGCGATCGCCGACGCGCTCGCGGAGGTCGTCGCTATGCTCGCCGCCGCGGGCTGCCCGGTCGTCGTCGTCGACGAGCCGGCTGCCGCCGCGGCCGCCGGCGCCGACCCCGAGCGGGCGATCCTCGCGGCCGCGCACCGCCGTCTCGCCGGCGCGCCGGTCGCGACCCACCGGAGCCTCTCGCTCGGCGCCGGCGCGGAACGCCTGGGCCCCGCGGCGATCTACGAGGCGGGCTACGCGAGCTACCGGTTCGACCTCATCGCCGGCCCGGACGACTGGCGCCTCGCGGTCCTCGCGCCCCCGGACCGCGGCCTCGTCTGCGGTGCGCTCGATCCCGCGTCGGCCGGCCCCGGCGACCTCGAGGTCCTCGTCTGGGCGGCCCGCTACGCCGCCGCGAGCCGGGGGAGGGGCGGCGACCGGGTGGGCCTCTCGACCGCGGCGGGCTTCGAGCGGCTCACCCCGTCGGTCGCCGCGCTCAAGCTCCGGATCCTCGGCGAGGCGGCCCGTCTTGCCGCCGCGCCGCGCGACGAGCTCGCCGGCCTCGTCGATCCGCGGGCCCTCGACTTCCCGTCCCGCCCCGGCCGGACGGGCCGCTAGCCCGGCGCCGGCCCGGCGCGCACGGGGAGTCGGCTGGCGCCACGCGCGCGACCGACCCCGACCCGACCGGATCCGAAGAATCCGTCTTGCGCACCGCCCGCCGTGGTGCGATGGTTCGGCGAAGCCGTCGCGCCGTCCCCGCCCCCGCGGGCGCGTCGCGAGGAGATCCGGTCGTCACAGCGCTGCGAGGAGGGTCGAGCCGGTGGGCGAGTCGGTCAAGCTCGTCGTGAACGGGCAGCCACGGGAGCTCCAGGTGGAGCCGAGACAGCTGCTCTCGACGGTCCTGCGGGTCGATCTCGACCTGACCGGGACCCATGTCGGCTGCGAGACGTCGCAGTGCGGCGCCTGCACCGTCCTCGTCGACGGCAGGGCGGTGAAGTCGTGCACGATGTTCGCGGTCCAGGCCGCGGGCACCACCGTGACGACGATCGAGGGGATCACCCCCGAGGGCGGCCTCCACCCGATCCAGGAGGCGTTCCGCGAGAAGCACGGCCTCCAGTGCGGGTTCTGCACCCCCGGGATGATCATGTGCGCGGCCGACCTCCTCTCGACGGACCCGGACCCGTCCGAGGAGACGATCCGCCACTCCCTCGACGGCAACATCTGCCGCTGCACGGGCTACCAGAACATCGTCGCCTCGGTGCAGCACGCCGCGAAGACGATGAAGGCCGGCGGCAAGAAGGCCGCCGCCGCCGCGAAGTGACGCGCGAGCAGAGAGGAGACGTCTGACATGACCGACGTACTCGGCGCCCCCGTCAAGCGGGTCGAGGACGCGCGCTTCACGACCGGGAAGGGCCGCTACCTCGACGACATCAAGCTCCAGGGGATGGTCCACCTCGCGATCCTCCGGAGCCCGTACGCCCACGCGAACATCAGGAAGATCGACGTCTCGGCGGCGAAGAAGCTGCCGGGCGTCCTCGCGGTCATCACCGGGGCGGACATCCCGTACAACCCGCTCCCGATGGCCTGGCCGGCCGGCGGGTCGGCGGGGATCACGAACAACGTGAGCACCCCGAAGGTCCTCGCGACCGACTCGGTGAAGTGGACCGGCGAGGGGGTCGCCGCGGTCGTCGCCGAGACGTCGGCCCAGGCGTACGACGCCCTCGAGGCGATCAAGGTCGACTGGGAGCCGCTCCCGTCGGTCGTCGACGCGGAGCAGGCGACCAAGCCGGGGGCGCCGCAGCTCCACGAGAACGCGCCGAACAACGTCGTCTTCGAGTGGACCGTCGGCGACAAGGCGGGCACGGAGAAGGCGCTCGGCGGCGCGGACGTCGTCATCAAGCAGCGCCTCGTCAACCACCGGCTCATCCCGAACCCGATGGAGACCCGCGGCGACATCGGCTGGTACAACCCGGGGACGGACGAGTACACGATCTGGATGTCGAGCCAGACGCCCCACATCCAGCGGCTCCTCCTCGCCGCGTTCGTCATGGGGATCCCCGAGCACAAGATCCGCTGCATCAGCCCCGACGTCGGCGGCGCCTTCGGGACGAAGATCTTCTGCTACGCCGACATGGCGCTCACGCTCTTCGCCTCGAAGGCGATCGGCGGGCGCCCGGTGAAGTGGGTCGAGGGTCGGCGGGAGAGCTTCCAGAGCACGATCCACGGCCGCGATCACATCACGTACGTCGAGATCGCCGCGAAGAAGGACGGGACGGTCACGGGCCTCAAGGTCAAGACCTACGCGAACCTCGGCGGCCGGCTCTCGACGATCGGCCCGGGCATCCCGACGACGCTCTACGCGCGCGTCCTCTCGGGCTGCTACAAGATCCCGAACGTCTACGCCGAGGTGACCGGCGTCTACACGAACACGACGTTCGTCGACGCCTATCGCGGTGCCGGACGTCCCGAGGCGACGTACGTCGTCGAGCGGGCGATGGACCTCGTCGCGGACGAGCTCGGGCTCGATCCCGCCGAGGTCCGGCGGCGGAACTTCATCCCGAACGGGTCGTTCCCGTACGAGAACCCGTCGGGACTCGGGACCGCCTCGAACGGCGAGAAGATCTTCATCGACTCCGGGAACTACGAGCCGGCGCTCGACAAGGCGCTCAAGGCCGTCGGCTACAAGGACATGGCGAAGAAGAAGGCCGAGGCGAAGGGTCGCGGCAAGCTCCTCGGCGTCGGCCTCTCGACGTACATCGAGGTCTGCGGCGTCGCGCCGTCGAAGTGGATCGGCGCGGTCGGCGAGGGCTGGGGCGCGGCGATGTGGGAGTCGTCGAACATCAAGGTCCACCTGACCGGCAAGGTCGTCGTCACGATGGGGACGCAGAACCACGGCCAGGGCCACGAGACGACCTACGCGCAGATCGTCTCCCACGAGCTCGGCGTCCCGATGGAGGACATCGTCGTCCAGGACGGCGACACCCAGGGAACGCCGTTCGGCTACGGGTCCTACGGGAGCCGGACCTCGAACGTCGGCTCGACGGCGGCCGTCAAGGCGGCCGGGAAGATCCGCGAGAAGGCCCGGCGGATGGCGGCCCACATGCTCGAGGCGAACGTCGCCGACATCGTCGTCGACGGCGCCAACTACTACGTCAAGGGCTCGCCCGACAAGGTGAAGACGATCCAGGAGATCGCCTTCGCGCTCGACCTCGCCTTCAGCGTCCCCGAGGGGATGGAGCCGTACCTCGACGAGACGGCGTACTGGGACACCCCGAACTGCACGTGGCCGTTCGGCACCCACGTCGCCGTCGTCGAGATCGACGAGGAGACGGGCGAGACCGAGCTCGTCCGGTACGTCGCGGTCGACGACGTCGGCCACAAGATCAACCCGATGATCGTCGACGGCCAGCTCCACGGCGGGATCGCCCAGGGGGTGGGCCAGGCGCTCTGGGAGGAGGCGGTCTACGACGGGGACGGACAGCTCCTCTCGGGCTCGCTCATGGACTACGCCGTCCCGCGGGCGTCGTGGTTCCCGGAGTTCGAGCTCGACGAGACCGTCACCCCGTCGCCGGTCAACCCGCTCGGCGTCAAGGGCGTCGGCGAGGCCGGCTGCATCGCCAGCACGGCCGCGGTGGCGAACGCGGTGAACGACGCGCTGAGCGCGCGCGGGATCCGCCACCTCGACATGCCGTTCACGCCGCAGAAGGTCTGGAAGGCCCTCCAGGGTTCGAAGGGAGCCGCCCGATGATCCCGTCCGCGTTCCAGTACACCCGCGCGTCGTCGCTCGACGAAGCGCTGAGGACGCTCGCCTCCGCGAAGGACGCGAAGGTGATCGCCGGCGGCCAGAGCCTCGTCCCGCTGATGAAGCTCCGGCTCGCCCGCCCCGACCGGCTCGTCGACATCGGCGGCCTGAAGGAGCTCAAGGGGATCCGGAAGCTCGCCGACGGCAGGCTCGCCGTCGGAGCGCTGACGACCTACCGCGAGATCCTCGACCACAAGGAGGCGATGCACTACGGCGTCCTCCGGGACTGCCTCCCGATCATCGGGGACGTCCAGGTCAGGAACCGGGGGACGATCGGCGGCTCGCTCGCCCACGCGGACCCGGCGTCGGACCTCCCGGCGGCGCTCCTCGCGCTCGATGCCGAGATCGTCGCCCGCTCGGCGAGCGGGGAGCGGCGGATCAAGGTGACCGAGCTCTTCGCCGGCCCCTTCGAGTCGACGCTCCGGTCCGACGAGCTCCTCGTCGAGGTCGTCCTGCCGGCGCCGGTCCCGGTCGCCGGCTCGGCCTACACGACGCTCATGGCGAAGTCGTCCGGCTACGCGATCGTCGGTGTCGGGTCGGTCATCGTGCCGGCCAAGGACGGGACGATCGCCTGGGCCTCGGTCGCGCTCACCGGCGTGAGCGACGTCCCGTACCGGGCGTCGAAGGTCGAGGCGGCGATCATCGGGAAGAAGCCGAGCGCCGAGCTCTTCCGGTCGGCGGCAGCGCACGCGACCGACGGGACGCACGTGAACTCGGACATCCACGCCGATCGCGACTACCGGACGGCGATGGCGGCGATCCACGTCGCCCGCTCGCTCGAGACCTCGCTCTCCCGGTCGGCAGCCGGCTGACCGGACCCCGGTCGGCGGGCGTGCGGGTCGAGCGGGTCGGACCCGGGCGCCCGCCGGTCGCCGCGGGCGGCCCCGACGGCGGCGCGACGGCGCCGGTCCTCGCGCGCGACGTCGTCGTCGGCGGGGAGCGCTGGGCGAAGGGTCGCCGGCTCTCGGCGGCCGATCTCGCGGCGCTCGCCTCGGGCGGGCCGACCGAGGGGGTCTCCGTCGTCGTCCCGGGTCCGGACGAGCTGCACGAGGACGAGGCGGCGCTCCGGCTCGCACACGCGCTCGTCGGCGGCGACCCGGCCGCCGCGGGGCTGATCCTCCGCGGGCCGAGCGAGAGTCGGGTGGACCTCATCGCCGCGGCCGACGGCGTCGCGACGATCGACGCCGGCCGTCTCGAGCGGGTCGCGCGGATCGAGCCGCTCGGGCCCTTCTCGATCCTCGACGGTCAGGCGGTGGCGGCCGGCGACCTCGTCGCGAGCGTCAAGGTCGCGCCGCACGTCGTGGCGGCAGGGATCGTCGACCGGGGGATCGAGGCGGCACGGCGCGGGCGGGGGCCGGCGATCCGCGTCGCCCCGTACCTCCGTCGACGGGTCGCAGCCCTCGTGAAGGGGCCGGTCGCCGACGGCGCCCGCGCCCGCTTCGAGGCGAGCGTCCGCGAGAAGGTGGAGTGCCTCGGCTCGACGCTCGTCGCCGTCCGCTACGAGCCCGCCGAGCCCGCCGCCCTCGAGCGCGCGCTCCGCGAGCTCGTCCGCGGGCGCGACCGCGCGGACGTGATCCTCACCGCGGGCGCCGGGAGCTCCGATCCCGCGGACCCGCTCTTCCTCGGGCTCGCGGCGGCCGGCGGCCGGGTCCTGCGCCACGGGGTCCCCGCGCACCCGGGCTCGATGATCTGGCTCGGCAGGCTCGGGCGGACGACGCTCGTCGGCGTCCCGAGCTGCGGCGCGTACTCGAAGGCGACCGCCGTCGACCTCCTCCTCCCGTGGCTCCTCGCGGGCTTCCCGCCGAACGGCCGGACCGTCGCCCGCCTCGCCCACGGCGGGGTGCTCAGCCGCTCGATGCGCTTCCGCTTCCCCGCGTACGCCCGGACGCTCGACGCTCCCGAGCGGGGACCGATCGCCGAGTAGAGGAGTAGATTCGGCCGGTGAGCACCCGA